>CAKQOW010000014.1 GCA_934256595.1 uncultured Clostridia bacterium | reverse complement strand
ACAGCTTGGTGTTGTGACACCTGTTGAAAAATATGAGCAGTATCTTTCAGCAGCATAAAGGTATCCGAAACCATACCAGTTCCGGATACCACAAGTTACCAATTTTTTATTATTTCGATTGTCCACTTGACGGGGTGCAGTTCATTTTCTTCAAAGGCTATTGCTTTTTTTATTTTTTTTCTTGCATATGACAGTCTGTTTTTTATGGCTGAAACAGAAACCTCTTCAATCTCCGCTATCTGTGAAACTGTAAGCTGTTCATAATAGTACAGCAGGACTGTGCGTTTTTGTTCCCCGGGCAGAGTGTCAATAACCTTAATAATGTATTCTTTGACGTTCTCTTCTATTATCGTGTTTTCTACGGAACATTCCTCATCTGCAATTCGCTCTATAAGGTCACTGTTTTCATTATCTATAACCAGCCTTGTTCTTTTTTTATGAAAGTCTCTGCACAAATTCACAGTTATTCTGCTGAGCCAGCACATATAGCTTTCGGGTTTTTTAAGCTCTCCGATACTGGTAAATACGGTTATAAAGACTTCCTGCACTATATCTATAGCGTCTTCTTCATTCTGCAGCATCCTGTAGGCATAAAAATATACTCTGTTGTATGAAATGGCATAAAGCTCTGCAAACGCAGACTGCTCACCCTTTGCCGCTCTCCGAACTATTTCTTTAATATCTGTATTATTCATATATCCACACAGCCTTTAATTTTCATAATCAGGAATATCCATTTTTTCGGCATCAAGACATCCTGCAGCTATCAGTTTCTCTCCACTATATACCGCAACAAGAATTTTATCATAAAAGTTTTCTCTGTTAAGAACGTAATACTGACCGTATCCAAGCTTATTAAGCCCCCGGTCTTTTTTATTGTAGGGTTCTTCTCCCATCAGCCTTCCTTCACCAAGCCAGTACTGCGATAAAACAAATGCAAAGGACTCTTTAGCTTCAGATAACGGCAAATCGGTATACAGGATTTTATCTCTGGTTACTTCATCTTTTGTAAACGGCACGCTGTCATAATTTATATCAAAAACATAGGCCTCGTTAGCTTCACTGTATCTGATACATATATCATCTTCGTCAAGGGTATATATATTCTTCATCATATTCTCAGCATCGGAAACAGCCTTATCCATTACAGCTTTTCCGTCAATTTTAAAGCCCGTATGAACCTCCAGCTCCTTTGGATAAGTTTCAGGATCGGTATCATCTTCTGCAAACCCGTAAAGATATGCTATCGGGTCTTTATCCTTGTTAAACAGGCATAAAACATTTGTATTGTTACCATACCAGCATATTTCTATGTTTTCTTCTATGGGATCCAGCCAGTTATCTTCATAATATCTATAGCCTCCGGCTGTCCGGATATATGCCATTTCCGGTGTTACCTCAAAGTCTGCATTATCATAAAAGCCTGTGCTGTAGAAAGCTGCCTGCTCTCTGATTTCTTCCGGGAAATCTGCCATTGAAATTGTCATATAACAGTCACCTGCCTCTGTAGGGACAGTCTGTGCCTTATGTCCCAGGCATACACACAGTAAAATTACAACTAATATAAGTACAGCTGCAATAAGATGCCATACTCTGACTTTAAGAAATACCGGTTTTTTGAGCCTGCTGTATATATTTTTCCCACCTGAACCCGCCGCATCTGTCAGCTTCTCTATTATCCATTTGTTTGCAATTTCCGGTATATATGATATTGCCGCACTGTTTTCCAATGCGGTTGTTATCGTCCTGTTTTGACCGGCACATATAGCCTCTGCCAGTTTATTCAGCTCGTCCTGTACTGCATCTTCTGAAATACCCTCGATTTCCGAAATCTGCTCCGGAGTAAGTTTTTCATAATGAAACAGGATAGCAATTCTTTTCTGTCTTTCAGGCAGGCTGTCAATTTTTTCAATCAGCTGCTCAATATCTGAGTTCTTTGGCTCATAGCCTGCTTCCGCTGCAAAGATATCTTCTTCAATGGATAAGTCAAAAGTCTTGTCAGGACCTGCTTTGCAAATCTGCACCATAATAGAGTTCAGTTCCATATTGTAATCTTCCGCGCTATCTATTTTATCAATATCCTTAAACAGTCTGAAGAATATCTCGTATACTGCAGCGGCTGCATTTGCCGGCTCCCCAAGAATTTTGAAGCAGTAAAAATATACTTTATCACAGGAAACTCTATACAGTTTAATGATTGCTTCTCTGTCTTTTTGCTTTGCTCTAACAATTAAATTATATAAACTGATCTTATTCATTACCCTCTCCCCTGTCAGTTATTGTTGTCATAAGTATGCTATTTTTGATTGCCTCTTGTCAAGATATTATTGATATACCTGTCTTTTCTCTGCAAATACAGGCATAAGCTAAATAAAAAGCTCCCTATGACATTACTTTATCATCTGGAGCTAAACATCCCTATATTCGTTTTATCTAATCTTGTAAACTAATCAGGCAGCATCGTCGGAAGACTTAATTAAAACTCACAGCTTTTCTATCTCCTCTGCTGATAGTCCTGAGGTTTCAGCAATGATATCAATACCGACACCCTTAGCCTTTAATGCCTTCGCCATTTCCAGCTTTTCTGCGGCTCTGCCGGAAGCTTCGCCCTGTGCCTCGCCCTGCTCTCTGGCTTCCTGCATATCGCGCATTCTTTCCTCATATGCGTTCATATACTTCACTCCAATCTCATCATTTGCCTTAATGTATGATACTATCTCATTAAGCCTGATTATCCTCTCATATCCTGACGATAATGCCTTATCATCAGTTGTTTCCTCAAAGTATTCAAGCATCGCTATAAGCTCATTGCTTACTCCTGCAGTATCTTTGCCTTTGGTGTTAAGATAGAGAATTACCTCTCCGTCATATACCTCTTTGTCAGGATATCCCTCATACATTCTGCGAACTGTATATCGGTATTTTCCCTCTCCGCCCATGTCAAAGCCTGCTATTACTATCATACACAGGTCGCTTAACCTGTTATAGTCTATTGTTCCCTCAGGCAGCAGCTTGCTTGTCATTAACGCGCCGTAATAACGCATTCTTTTATGCATGTTGTTTTCGTTTTCTTTCTGCACTTCGGCGTTGTAAACTCTGTCATCATCACCTATGGCGCATACATCAAGCCTTGCTATTTTGCCCAGAAGCTCCTTTCGCTTCTCATTCTCTGCAACGGGCTGCCCTTTAAAGCTGATTTCTCTTTCAAGGATAATTTCAAGAATTAATTTATATGCTTCTGCGCTCTCAATTACTTCGCTGAACAGAAAGCGGTCCATAAGGTTTAAATCCTGCAGTTTTTTAGGTGGGTTTGTATGCTTCATCTACTGTTGCCTCCTTAATTATATATCATATACGTCGTATATTACAAGTTCTGAGTTGTCTTATTGCATATAATTATACGAGGCTCATTTGCATTAGTCAACCATATTTTCTATAAAATGTATTTTTTACATATTTTTTAGGTTTTTGTATACAATCTCATCTAAAAATGGCTATAAAAAAGCTCCCTGCAATATTGCAAGAAGCCTTTATATTTCCTTTATTTCATACTATTTAATTACATCCGTTCCCATGTATTTAACCAGCGCTTCCGGAACTTTAACACTTCCGTCCGCCTGCTGATAGTTTTCAAGAATAGCCGCAACAGTTCTTCCTACTGCAAGACCTGAACCGTTGAGAGTATGCACAAATTCAGCCTTGCCTTTAGGCTCTCTTCTGAATCTGATGTTCGCTCTTCTTGCCTGATAGTCCTCAAAGTTTGAGCAGGATGAGATTTCAACATATCTGCCGTAGCTTGGCATCCATACTTCGATATCATATGTCATAGCTGAACTGAAGCCTAAATCTCCTGCCGAAAGCTTAACAACTCTGTACGGAATATTGAGTATCTGAAGCACTTCTTCTGCCGCATGAGTCAGGCTTTCGAGCTCATCATAGGAATTGTCAGGGTTTGCGAATTTAACAAGCTCAACCTTGTTGAACTGGTGCTGTCTTATCAGACCTCTTGTGTCTCTGCCTGCCGAACCTGCTTCTTTTCTGAAGCAAGGAGTATATGCAGTATAGTATATAGGAAGGTCAGCGCCGTCTAAAATCTCGCCTGCTCTTAAGTTGGTTACAGGAACCTCTGCCGTAGGAATAAGGAAGTGATCCTTTGCAGGTACATGGAACATATCGTCTTCAAATTTAGGAAGCTGTCCTGTGCCTGTCATGGCAGCTCTGCCAACCATGAACGGAGGAAGAATTTCTGTAAATCCGTGTTCCTCTGTATGCAGGTTGAGCATAAAGTTTATAACTGATCTTTCAAGTCTTGCGCCAAGCCCCTTGTATACTGTAAATCTTGTTCCTGAAAGCTTTGCAGCTCTTTCAAAGTCAAGAATGTCAAGGTCCTCGCCTATATCCCAGTGAGCCTTAGGTTCAAAATCAAAGGCTGTAGGCTCTCCCCATTTTCTCAGTTCAACGTTGTCCTGATCGTCCTTGCCGTCGGGTACTGTAGGGTGAGGTGTGTTAGGCACATTAAGAAGAGTGTCTTTGAGCTTGGCCTCAACTTCTGATACCTGATCGTCCAGAACCTTGATTTTATCTGAAAGCTCTTTCATTTCCTCCATAAGAGCGGTAGTATCCTCACCATTCTTTTTCATCTGAGGTATTTTTTTTGATTCAATTTTCTGCAGATTTTTCATCTGCTCAACTTCTGCAAGTATGCTTCTTCTTTTTTCGTCGAGAACCATAACATTGTCAATGCCGAAGTCGCCCTTGCCTCTTCTCTCCACTGCGGCTTTTACATTGTCAAAATCTTCTCTTAGTCTTTTAATGTCTAACATTTTCTCATCTCCTGTTATAATAGATTTCTTTTATATGAACTATACATATCAATCAGTTTACGGATTTCCCTCTGCGCTTCAAGCTGCAGCTGTGAAGCCAGATTGTAGTCTGCCCTGTCCAGCGCGTCGCTTATTTTTTTGAGAATACAGAATTCATTCATGGTATTCTTTGCGATTTTGTCTCTCTGCGCGGAAATCTGCGCCCACATACCTATATCATAATCTGTGGCGCTTTCGTTGTGAAGCTTTCTGCATCTTCTGACTGTATCCATTGCATTAGGAATTATTCTGTTGTAAAGCTCTGTAGCCCACTGATTTACTATGGCTTCTTTGTAGGACTCAAGAACTATATCGGTCATTACACCGCCGCTCTTGAATATTTCAAGCTTTTCGGGATATTTATCAAATGCGGTTATGTTCTCCCATACTGTTTCAGGCGGTCTGCCGAATATATCGTCTCTTTCCTCCGGAGTATAGTGCGCGAACACGTCTTTTTCACTTCTGTACTCTCTGCCGGTTTCGAGGTAGAAGTCCTCTTCACCCTTTTTCTTGGAAATTGATTTTTCCAGCTCCGCAGGAGTTTTGCCTGCAGTTACAGCAGCTCTGATACCGTCAAGCATTGCCATATATGAGGCAGCTATTACAAGGTATGTATTGCTGTTAGGGTTCGGGGAACGAAGCTCAAATCTTGTGGCAAGCGGATTGCCCGCCTCTCTGATAAGGCCCGCAAGTACGGTTCTGTTTCTTGACGGCGCCTCAACGCTGTGACCCATAGAGGTTACTGTGCATACAGGAGCCTCAAAGCCCGGTTTAAGTCTGTTGAAAGCATCGTTTGTCGCACTTATAAACGGATTTATAACCTCATAGTTGTTGAGAATACCCATAAGCGCGCCGTAGCCGATTACATTCAGGAAGTCCCTGCCGTCCTTTGATGAGAACATACTTACAACTCTGCCGTCCCTGAGCTTTGCCGCAAGACCCAGATGCGTATGCTCACCGCTGCCAGCAACGCCCTCCATAGGCTTTGCCATGAATGTAACGTCAAGCCCGTGAAGCCTGAATATATCTCTTACTATGTATTTTACCTGTTTTTCATTGTCCGCAGCCTGCAGCGCATCCGAATATTTCCAGTCGATTTCAAGCTGCTCCATTATGTGATCGTAATGTCCGGAGTGTCCCATCTTGGCTTTGACGCCGCCGACCTCCTTGTGACCCATTTCCATTTCAAGACCGTAGCAGTCAAGAATGTTAAGCGTTCTTTCGAGAGCTGTACGAACAGGACCCACTGTCCTCTTCCAGTACTGCTCCTTGAGCTCCTGCGCTGTGGTAAGCTGCTCTCTGTCAGACTGCTCATCCGGCGTTTTAACCCAGAATTCCAGTTCTGTAGCAGAGGTTACTATCAGTTCCTCAATCTCATCGGCGCTGTCTAAATCCATATATTCAAAAACATACGGATTGGCCTTAAGAAGATCCATAAGCTCTTTTTTGAAGTCTGCCACAGCATCGCGAAGCACTACTCTTGAGCCTACTTCAAATGTATCGTTGTGACGCAGATATGACGGTATTCTGAGGCTTCCCACAGGAAATCCGAGGCTCTGCGGCACATGGTCAAAGTTATAGTCAACATACCAGTTCACATCAAGATCCGGTATTATATCCACCTTTGCATTGTTAAGGTCTGCAATTTTAGGAAGCACTACTGATGAACCGTCTGTCTGCACTCCCTCTGTAAGAAACTTGTCAATGTCTTTTATGAAGGCTCTGACAGGTATTTTTTCGTCTGTTCCGTGTCCGCCTATATCAATACCCACTAAAGATACAAACTGAACTTCCGGATGTTCATTTAATATTGTTTTAATTCTATCTGCCGAATGATCCTCAGGGCCGATAGTAAAAAGCATTTTGTCAAAATTAAAATCCAGCATGTATTTCTCCAATCAAATTAAATTGCAATGGACATTCCGGTGTTTCCCGGAATGTCCCGCTTTGTTATTTCTGTAATTCATTCAAGTATTTTTCCAGCTGATCAAGATATTTGCCGTATCCCTCCCAGTCGCCGTTTTTCATAGCCGACTGCGCGCTGTCGTACGCATCTGCCGCAGCCTTGATAAGCTCTGCCTGCGACATCTGACCGTCATCGGTGGTCTGTGATGAGGAATTGTCATTGCCGCTGCTTATATTGGTTTCTCCAAACAGAGATTCAAGCGCCTCGGCAAGTGTCGGCTTATATGCAATCTGGTCATTGAAAGCAACGATTACTCTCTTGACCTCCGGTATACTTTCTTTGTTTGCTTCAAGATAAACCGGTTCAACATACAGCAGTGAATCCTCTATAGGGATTACAAACAGGTTACCTCTGCTGTATGATGTGCCCGCCGAACTCCACAGTGCAAACTCCTTGGAAATCTCAGGGTTCTGGTCTATCAGAGCCTCTATCTGCATAGGGCCGTAAACCGCCTTGCTCTTAGGGAATGTGTAGAGAACTATCTGACCGTAGTTGTCGCCGTCGTTTCTTGCGATGAGAAGCGATGTCATATTTCTCTTGCCCTTAGGAGTATATGGTATGGAGTTTACAAACTCAGCGTCTTTTTCGCCCGGAAGCTTGAGAATATAGTAGTTAGGAGTCATTTCCTTTTCGTCCTTGCCGTATATCTCATTTGCTATTGACCATATATCCTCGTTCTGATAGAAAGCGTTGACATCGTTCATATGATATCTTTCGTAAATTGTAGCCTGTATATCAAACATTGTGTTCGGATATCTTACATGAGCCTTAACCGCTTCGTCCATTTCATCGAAGTTCTTGAACAGCTTAGGATATATCTTCTGCAGTGTCTTTGCAATAGGGTCGCTGTCATCAACCACATAGTAGCTGGTGTCGCCGTTGTATGCATCTATAACTACCTTTACAGAGTTTCTGATATAGTTTGTGCTGCTCTGCTCGCTGTAAGGCTCCGAGTACGGATAGCTTGATGTTGTCGTATATGCATCATATATCCAGTACAGTCCGCCGTTTGCAGTAACCATATACGGATTTTTGTCATATGTCAGATAAGGCATTATCTTCTTGACTCTTGAGGTGATGTTTCTGTTTATGACTATCTTTGAGTCGCTGGTTATATTTGATGAAACCAGCAGCTTGAGTGATCTTTCTCTGATTGAGAACAGACATCTGTTTGCAAAGTTCATCTTGATACCGGCTGTACCTGAGTACTTGGTGTACTGGTTTGCCTCATCTCCCGGATAGTCAAATTCCTCTTCATCGGTGCCTACAAGGATATAGTCGTTTGTAAGCTGACCGAAGTATATTGCAGGGTTGTCAATCTGTATTTCGTCAACCGATGACTGCGGCGGAATGTCCCCGACAAGCACATCCGGCTGTCCGCTTGAAGTAACCTTGTCAACTCTTGATAAAGTTACACCGTAGCCGTGAGTGTATTTGATGTGTCTGTTGAGCCATGTATCGCTTATCTTGCTTCCGTCGATGTCAACCTCTCTGGCTGCAAGGAAGGTCTGCGTATATTCGCCGTTTACATAGTATCTGTCTACAAATACGTCATTGAAGTTATAGTAGGTTCTGATTGCCTGCGTCTGATTGTAGAATTTGTTTGCAGGTGAATAATCGTTTATTCTGATGTTTGTTATTGTTTCAGGGTTGTTGTTGATATCAGTGCTGTCAAGGTTCTTGCTTGCAGCAAATGATTTGGTTGTAACATTGTCAACACCGTATGCGTACTGTGTATACTCTATGTTTCTCTCAAGGTATTTGCTTTCCTTGTTTAATTCGTCAGGTGATACAACATAGTTCTGAACCAGTACCGCTCCGCCTGCTCCCACAAGTCCCACAAGTATCATAATTATAGGGACTATTGCTATTGTCTTGACCTTCTTTTTGCTTATTCCGATTATGAAGCCCACCGCTCCCAGAAGCGAAAGTACTGCAAGGACTCTGTACATCCACAGAGTAACCGTCACGTCTGTATAGCCTGCTCCGTATACCGCGCCTGTATGGTTGTAAAGCAGGTCGTACTGCTTGAGGAAGAAGTCCACTGCCAGCATTACGAAGAATATAACGCCTACAACTATAAGCTGCTTCGATGCGATGTGCAGAAGCTGGTTGAAGTTGTCGCTGTCAAACTGTTTTTTCTTTCTTACATGTCTGTTTACGGGACCTCTGCCGCCAAACGACTCTGCAAACTTGCCGAACATATCGCCAAGACCGCCAGCATTGTCAAAGCCTGCAAAACCTGAACCCTGCTGCGACGATTCATCATCAAAACTGTCTTCTTCGGCATCTTCAAATACGGTTGGTTTTCTCATGGACAGCAGCATCGCATAATAGATAAGTGTAATTATTATAAATGCTACTGACAGAGCTATGATTATGCCGTTGACCTCTTTGATAAACGGCAGTTTAAATACATAAAGCGAAATATCGTTATTATACAATGGGTCTGAAATATCGAAATCTGTGCTATTTGCAAAGTTCAGCCATTTGTACCACAGGTTCGATACGCAGAAATATGTTGCCACGCAGGAGAAAATTCCTGCCAGCACCCAGCTTATGATATTCACAGCCTTTTCGTTAGGCGCGTCTAAAGACTCAACTTTTTTGTAATATCCCTTTTTGAGCAGTTTCAGGTAAATATATACCAGGAAACCCACCACGATAAAGACCGGAACCCCGATTTTTATCTGAGTTAAAAGCTTAGTAAAGAATACGCTCACATATCCCAGCTCTTTGAACCAGAGAAAGTCGGTGATAAATCCCACTAAGGCAAATACCAGAAGCAGAAATGCGATTACCGCCAAAACTATCCATCTGGCTTTCGATCCTCTTTTCTTTTTTTCCAAAATCTTTCCTCCTAAAAAATATTATTGATTAGAACTCAGGAAAAGATACCTCTAATCCAGTTTTCTATAACTGTAAGCTTCGGTTCTATGAACTGCGCCGCGGCAGATTCAGGGAACTGGAACCTTATAATCATCATTGCAATCATAAATGCAAGTATTACAGCCAGTATGACTATTACAACGGTTGCCGCTCTGCCTCCTGCAGAAACAGGCTCGTCTTCCTCGTATTCGTCTGTCACCTCAGGCTCGCTGCTCCAGAAGTTATCGTCCTTGAAATCTCCCAGATGAAACTCTCCTGTCTTCTCTTTGACCCTGCGGCCGCGTTTTTTCTTCGGCGCATCACAGGCTGCCGCAGCTTCCTGCTGCTCCTGCGGTTCCTCTGTCTGCTCCTCTTCGGAAATCTCCTGCACCTTTGGCTGCTCCGCCTCTGCTGTTTCTTTTACTTCCTCTGCTGCAGGCTCAGGCTCGTTTATTTCGGCAGTCTGTACATCTGCAGGTTCCTCTGAAACCTCCTCTGCGTCAGGAAGCTCTTCCATTATTTCCTCTACGTTTTTGTAGTCCTCTTCTATTTTTTTGTCTAGGGCGTCTATTCCAAACTGCTCCTCTGCTTTTTTGAGAAACTCGGCAAACTGGTCTCTGCTTATCTGCTGTGTGGCAACTCTCGCCTTTTCGGGCGCCTGTGACTGCGCCGCATCTTCTTCAAGCTGCTGCTCCAGATTGTCGCTGTTAAACAGAAGCTCTCTTGCTCTTGCCATTTCCTCTACCTGATTTACAGGCTGCTCTGTTTCAGGAGCTGCTGTCTGTTCCTGTTCGGAAGGCTCCTGCACTTCAGGCTGTTTATCTGCTTCCGCTTCCTGCGCAGGCTCCGGCGGCCACTGTCCCGAAATATCGTCCTCGTCTACTTTGAGAGGGATTTCTGTCTGCGGAGCTACAGGTATGTATTCTGTCTGCTCTGCCTCTCTGCGTTTCCTGCGTCTTCTGGCAAGTCCCGTTTCCTCCGGCTGAGGCTGTTCCTGTTCCTCAGGCTGCTCATCAAGTACGATTTCCTTATTTATATTGTCAAGGTTAAGCTCCTCAAGGCGAAGCTCTCTTTCTTCCTTTGCCTTTCTGACTCTTTCGTGCTCCTTATTTAAAAGCTCCTGAAACTCGGCGTTCTTTTTGCTGAAAGTGTAAAAGTCATCTTCTCTGCTGCCGAATTTATCTGCGGGTTTGCGCTCCGCAGGCTGCGATGCTCCCGAAGGGTCAAAGACAAAATCGCTTATAGGCTCATAGCTTCTGCCCGGCAGACGTGAAGCCTCTGAAATTCTGTCATTTACTGTTCTTTCTTTTTTGACTCCGAGAAGATCTCCCCAGTCAAAGCTTGCAGCATCTTCTGTTTTTCTCTGCTGTCTGTTGAAATCGTCCAGATCCCATTTGAAGTCAAAACTCTCTCTGGTATCAGGCACAGTGTTCGGATCAAAGACTATTTCTCTGTTCTCCAGTTCCTGTATGGTTTTTTCAACTTTTGTCCCGCATACAGGGCAGAAATTATCATTTTCAAGAAGCTCCTTGCCACAATTTCTACAATACATTATTTCCCTCCGTCTTGCTGTCTATATCATAATTCTAAGGTCTGTCTAAAATTCTGAATATTACTTTAGATTATACTACAAAACAGTGTCTATGGCAATTCCATAGACACTTAAAATTCCGCACTAAGCCTATTTTTTTACAGGCGTCTGCCGCCTTTGGCTATAACTCTGCATATCGGATACAGCGCCGCAAACAGCAGAACGGCCATAATTACATACCAGCAGCTTTCAAGGTGAAGCCCCCTAAGCACCCCGCTGTAGTCAGAGGCCGCTGCAACTGCATTTATGCTCATATGGGCAAATACCGGCACCCAAAGTTTCTGATAGGTTTCATACACAAAGGCGAGAAACAGGCCCACTCCCACAGCGCGTATACCCTGAACGAGATTAAGGTGTATCACAGCCCATACCGCAGAGGACATAAACGCCGAAAACCAGAAACCGCTTATGCTCCTGAAGCTTTTGAACACAAGGCCTCTGAATACAAGCTCCTCCATAAGAGGCGCGCATATCACTATCGAAAGCACCGACAGCACTGGATTTCCGTCTTTTAATATGATTTCCACATTATCAAAGACAGGAAAAGCTCCGCATATAGCTGCAAATTTAATCACAAGTCCTATTGCAACGGAAGTAATAACTGCTCCTGCCGCTACGCAAATAAGCCCTGTCGCGCCCGTATCCCCAAGCCTTATTCTTTCGCTGCCCCGCCCGGGCCTGAACAGGAGTATGTATGAGGGGATAAACAGAATAATCATTGCAATGTCCATAAGTATATATGTAGCATTACTCCAGTCGCTGGTTTTGCCTCCGTCAAACACCGGAAACATAGCGGTCCCTATAATCTTCTGAAGCTCGTACATTACTGCTGCCGCAGCCAGTGCAATTACAAATGGCATAATTAAGGGCATTTCTCTTTTTTTCATCGTTATTTGTTCCTTTCCTGAATAGCTCTCTATATATAGTGCAAAAAACGGCAAAAATGTTGCAGAAAACGAGAAGTTTTTAAAATTTATTCAAAAAAATTTTATTTTGCCTTGACAGTGTACTGTATGTTATAGTACACTCAAGACACAGGAAATATTATATCAGTTTACTCAGCTGTTAATGTTGTTTTTAATACACAGAGTCAGGTAAATGCACTATGTTTATCGAAGAAGTAAAAAAGATAGTAAGGCGCAATGAGTTTTATGCTGCAGCAATAATAATATTTTTTGCAGTATTCTTAAACTTTTATATTGCCTGTGATAATCTGCAGGGCAAGCCGCTTTCGCAGGTTCCGTCGGCGTGGGAGCTTACGATACTTAGAAATTACTACTGTTACAATTTCACGGATACTGTTTTTTCAACTCTGCTTCCTCTGATTGCAAGTATTATGGCTGCAGATGTTTATTACACAGAGCTCAAAAAGGGGATTACAAATTATATAACAACGAGAGCTTCCTGCAGCAGCTATATCAGAAACAAGGTTCTGGCTGTGGCTGCGATGGTCTTTGTCACTGTGGGAATTGCAGTCGCAGTAAGTCTTGTACTTTCGATTACCACATTTCCCCTGCAGGGTCATTACAGTACAGATGTATCATTCAGAAGCCTTATGATGCACGACAGGTACAGGATATTATGCAGCTTTGAAGGCGCTTATCCGTACCTCAACATCATATTCTTCGGATTTATACGCTGTCTATTTGCAGTATCATCGGCAATTTTCGCTTTTTCTATGACCTTTATAAAAAAGATTAACCGTTATCTGCTTATGCTTTCCTCAACAATATACCATTTTGTGTATATCCTGCTGGGGGCTCTTATCGCAAATACATTTGCAGACGGTCTTTCCTACAACTGGGCTGATATGATAAATACCAGCGTGACGGGGGTAAATCGCTACGGAAGTATATATATGATTTTCTGCTATATTGTATTTCAGACAGCTCTGGCGATATTTATTATCAGGCGGGGAATTAAAAAAGGAGATTGTATCTTATGATAAGCCATAGGATTAAAGCCGGTCTTTATTTTTTAATAATATTAATTCTGGCAGCGCTCAGAGTTATATATGCCGATTATGATTACACCTACTATTATTATGAGGTGTATAATCAGGTGCGGTTTTCACCGGTTTATGTCCCTGTATTCCTGCTTATCATTTCATCTGAAACGGATATTGCATGCAGCATATTTGCAGCAGTCAGAACATCAGGGCGTTTTAATATTGTCATGCTTACGTGGAAGCGTATCGTTAAAACTGCGGTTACATACTCAATGGTATTCTTCGCGATTATGCTGTTAATGTCATTTACATACGGCGAATTTGCAGACTACGCAGCACTGCTTCTTGCAGGTCTGGTAAACCAGAGCATATGCTGGCTTGCCATAGGCACGTTATATATGACGCTGAGTATTGCAACCGATATACCGGTACTATCATTTCTTCTTGTATTTGCTGCAGCCCTGTCAACCTCTCATCAGGTATTCAGAGGCTTCTGGGGCAGCATATTTGAAGATGTGAATATGATGGAAACAATGTACCGGTTTATAGAGTATGACGATGTTTTTATTGTTATTAAAAGGCTGCTCATTTATGCGGCAGTATCAGCTGCAGGCGTTTTAACAAGCTATATTTTTATCAGAAAAAAAGAATATATAAAGCAGGGCAGAAGATATGAAAATCAGTATAGATAGAAGCCGTATATGCAGATATATTCTTATAGCTGCTGTTATAGGGATAATCAAATATACAGGACAGCTTTATTACACAGACAGCTTTGAGGAAATGTTTGATAAGACCTATGGATTTATCAATTTCTCCGGATATGACAAACTTGCAGGCTCTTTCCTGCTGTGGTTTCTGCCGGAATTTGCGATAATTGTATGTCTTGGTAATTACATCGAAAGGGAACTGATTTCAAACATCTCCCTGGTTATAACAAGGAGTGGCAAAACAAGAAAACTGCTGCTTTATCGCTGTATTGAGCTTATGATATATACTGCAGCAATCTGCATTGTTTTTTACTGCTCACTTTATATACTGTACGGGATTTTCAATCAGTTTGCAGCACTTTCAGTCAGAGCACTTATCAATATGGCAGTCTATCTGGTACATATGTATGCAGTAGCGCTTGTATTAAATCTTATGTCGATATTTATAAAGCCGTATTACTGCGCTGCAGCAGTAATTATAGTACAGCTTATAGAAATTTATATAATAAAAAGCATATATGACGGTCTGATTGCTGTATCTGTATATAAGCTGCTGCCTTTGTCCGCAGTGATGTTTGACCTGAACACCGCCACAGCATCAGATACAAAAGCAGGTCTGATATATTTACCGGTTTTGATAGCAGCAATATTTGAAATAACACTTTATATGATGAGGAAAAAAGATTTTGTCTGATTGATATGGAGGGTATGTGTATGAATGAAGTAATATTATCGGGAGTAAACAAAACAATTAAAGGCGCGGATATTCTGCGGGGAATTGATTTGAAGCTTCACGGCGGTAAAATCTACGGACTGTACGGCAGCAACGGCTCAGGCAAAACTATGCTTTTAAGAGCGATTGCAGGCCTTATCCATATTGACAGCGGAAGTATAGTAATAAACGGAAAGCAGCTTCACAAAGACTCGGATTTTCCTGAAAGTATCGGCGTTGTTATAGAAAACCCTGAGTTCTGGGACGGATATACAGGCTTTGAAAACCTTAAAATGCTAGCCTCAATAAAAAAGAAAATTAATAATGATGCTATAAGGAATACATTAGAAAGAGTTGGGCTGGACCCAAGTGACAAAAGAACTGTAAAAAAATATTCACTTGGAATGAAACAGAAGCTTGGGATTGCACAGGCAATAATGGAAAGCCCTGATATTATTCTTTTAGATGAACCGACAAACGCGCTTGATAAAAAAAGTACAGAAAACATACGAAGTATAATAGCAGAAGAAGCTGCGCGAGGCGCAATCGTGGTTGTTGCAAGTCACGTCGAAGCAGATCTTGATATTTGTGATATCAGATATGAAATGATTGACGGGGAGATTTCTTATGAAGAATAAAAAATTTCTGTGCATTACAGCAGTTTTAATCATTTGTTTTGCAGGCCTGCTGGTTAAGGGCTGTGATGTCAAAAAAAGCTTTGCAGACGATACCGATATGCGCAGATATCTGGAAAATACAGAGCTGAAATTTGTAAGCAACCCCTACCCTTACAGCACAAAGAATGATGTGTTTGCAGATTACAACGATATAAAAAACTATGAGGATCTGGACAGAGTTTCCCCTGTCATTATAAAGGCTCATACAGAGGCAGGCCTCAAACGGCAGATATATTATCAATGTGTTTTATCAGAGGTCGTAGTTGATGAGGTCTACAAAGGCGCTGCGCTATGCAAAGGCGATATTATTGATATATTCGAACCGTTTGACCTGAGCAGTGAGGATAAAATTGTATCAGATGACGGATATAATCTGATGAATGACGGAGAAGAATATATTCTTTTCCTGCTACCTCTCAAGGACTCAAATTACAGCGGGCAAAAAACCGTTTACTGCATGTCAACCATTGTGCTGAGCAAATACAGCTGTAAAAGTGCGGGCTTCAGGCTGTATGACGATGAGAAAATAGAAGCCGGCGTATATGATTATAACGATATTAAAAACGAAGATGTTTTTATTTCCGACAGGGAAACTTTTAAAGTTTATAATTCTATCAGAAAAAATCTGACAGACAATGATATGTTATAATACACTCAAAACACAAAGAAAGGAGGCTGAAATGTTTCAGATAGATTCAAAGAGTCGTAAATCCATTTACGAACAGGTTATAGACAACATCAAAGAGCTTATCATCAGAAATGTCCTGCCGCCTCAGAGCAAGCTCCCCTCTGTGCGCGAGCTTTCAAAGCAGCTTCTGATAAACCCGAACACTGTACAGAAGGCATACAAGGAGCTTGAACGGCAGGGGTACATCTATACTTCCGCAGGGCTTGGAACATTTGTATCCGAAATCGACACAAATGTACTGGATATGCAGAAATACAAGGACATTATAGAGCATATCAGATTCTATATAGAGGAGCTTTACTATATCGGGCTTACAGATGAGGATATACTCAGAGCTGTAGGCGAAATTATAAAGGAAAGGGGTGAGCATCTTGATTAAAGTTTCAAAGGTCGATAAGCATTTTGAAAATGTTCATGCGCTCAAAAGTGTTTCAATGTGCATCAGAAGGGGTTCTATATATGGTCTTGTCGGCACCAACGGCAGCGGCAAAACCACAATTTTAAAGCACATTACAGGAATTATAAGGCCTGATTCGGGCAGCATCACTTTAGACGGCAGAGCAATTTATGAAAATACCGCCGCAAAACAGCGCATATGCTTTGTTCCCGATGATCTGTTCTTCTTCGGAAACTACAATCTTAACGATATGCGCAGGCTGTATGCCGGCATGTATCAGAGCTGGAACGGTCAGAGATTTGATGCTCTCGTAAACGCTTTCGGTCTGGACCGCAGCAAAAAGATAATAAGGTTTTCAAAGGGTATGCAGAAACAGGCGGCTTTCACACTTGCCATATCGGCAATGCCCGATGCCCTTATTCTCGATGAGCCTGTTGACGGACTTGATCCTATAGTAAGAAGAACAGTATGGGATATCATAGTAAATGATGTTGCTGAAAGAGAAATGACAGTCCTGATATCATCACACAATCTCAAGGAGATAGAGGGCATCTGCGATACGGTGGGAATACTCTCGGCAGGAGAACTGGTGCTTGAAAGAGAGCTTGACGATCTCAAATCGAATATACACAAAGTACAGGTTGCCTTTGCAAAGCCGCAGCTGGACGTTTACAGCGCACTTAACATTCTCAGCCGAAACACCAGCGGCAGCGTAGATATGCTGATTGTCAGAAACAGCGCAGAGGAAATAGAAGACGCGCTCAACCCATACAGTCCGCTGATCCTGGATATGCTTCCGCTTACACTTGAAGAGATTTTCATTTATGAACTGGGAGGTGAAAAGAATGAATACAGCAGCATCCTGCTCTAAGCCAATCAGAACAATAATACTGAATGATTTCAGGAGATTCTGGGTTTTATCACTGGCTGAATTTCTGGTGCTTTTTCTTGCCACCACCGCAGCAGTAATTATAAATTACTCGAATCTTCAGTCCATAGCAATGTACATACAGTCAACTCTGGATATGTCCAACGTGTTTATGACAGGCCCGGTCTACATATTTACAATGCTTGCAGCTGTTGTGGTTTTCAGATATATGCATCTTGTAAACGCCGCTGCTGTATGCCACAGTCTGCCTGTAACCAGAGGTCAGCTGTACATAGGGCATCTGATTTCCGGATACATTCTTGCAGCCGTACCTGTTGTAGTAAACAGCATAATACTTATGATACTGTCAAAGCCTGTATACTACGACGAGAATATGTACTACAGCTCCGCCGGAGATGCTGTAAGAGGCAGAGATATGTTTACGGTAAAGGCCGTTCTTGTCACAATGCTTCTTCTGCTCCTGATTATGCTGTTTGTGTATGTGATATCTGTATTTGCGGGTATGCTCTGCGGAACTTCCGTAATGCACACAATCGGTGCCGTCGGTCTTAATGTTCTGGCTCCCGCGCTGCTTGCCTTTGTCTGTGAATATGCGCAGCTTTTCCTTTACGGGTTTTCGACATCATCGGCAATGCGCCACACAATCAAACTGTCCACGCCTGTACTTAGCATATCTTCTATGAGGACCAGAGCCTTTCCGAATTCGGACAGTATAAATATTCTGCCTGTAATTGTATATATTCTCATAGCGGCTGTAATTGTCGCCGCAGGATATTTCCTCTACAGACAGAGAAAGCTTGAAAATGCGGCAGAACCGCTTGCATTCAGATTTATGGTGCCTGTGGTATGCGGTCTCATAACTTTCTTTGCGGCAACGCTTATCGGTCTGTTCGCAGGCGAGGAAAGCAGATTTTTCATATGGTTTATCGCAGGCACCGCTGTATTTTATATACTGAGCCGTATGCTGGCGCTCAAGACAACAAGAGTTTTTAACAGAAACACGTTCAAAGCCTTTGGTGTATATGCGGTAATAATAGCGGTATTTATAAGCATATTTGCCTTTGATGTCACAGGTTATGAGAACAGAATACCAAGAGAAGCGGACATCAAATCGGCATCAACCGATATACTTTCCCGGTATATACAGACTGACCGGGAAGCAAACCGCGCTGGATTTACTTCAAAGGAGAACATAGAGAATATCAGAAATCTCCACAGGGAGTTTCTCCTGCGGAAATCCGGCGCAGTAATCTCCGGAAGTCTGGATTCTTTCCTTGAGGATTCGGAAAAAAGCTGCAGCTACACGCTCAAAAACGGCCATACCTTAAAGAGAAGCTATGATGCATCTTTTGACTTCATAAAAAACAGCAGGGCAATCAAAGCAATCTACGAGTCTGACGAATACAAGGATATATACTCGCTGTATAACAATGATTTCCTCAAGGATTTGAGCAATGTTTCAGTATCGCTGGTGTCATATACATCCGACGAGTATTACTCAGCAGAGATAAAAACTGCAGAAATTGACGGACTGATTGCCGCTATTGAAAAAGATTTTAAGGACAGAACCTTTGAAGAGGAGCTTGATGCAAACAATGCTCTCGGAGCGATAGAGATTTCTCTGTCTGGTTCTGACAAAGACGGAGATTATGTCGGCTGTAACAGAATTCCTGTGCTTGACAGTGATACAAACACAATACGCTGGCTTAAAAAGCACAGCTATTATTCAGAGATTGACCCCTCAGAATATACTGTAAAAAGCGCATCTCTGTTTAACAATTCCAATGACAGCACCCTTGATATTTCAAAGATGTTAAAAGGAAAAACGCTTAAAGAAATTCGGGAGCTTTACCCCTGCGTAGCCGAGGAGGCAGGCGCATACTATGAACTGTCCCTCGATCTGAAGCGAAAGGGATCTTCAACGACATACTATTATTCTATGTCCTACTCAAAGAAAACACTTCCTGAGGATTTCAGGAAAGTTATTTTACAATAACGATCAAAGAGGCAAAGCCTATAATTCGGCTCTGCCTCTTTTTAATTTTGATTTAATTCTACAGATATTTAAAGTTCCAGAGAGCAACAGTATTACAACTCAAATACAGTCTTAACTATAATTGCTCTATTTCCTCTGCCGACAAGCCTGTAAGTTCTGATATTTCATCAATCGAATAGCTTCTGTCCTTCATGGCCTTCGCCATCTCAATTTCACGCTCTGCTCTGCCGGAAGCCTCGCCACGTTCTTCCCCGATTTTTTCACCCTCAGCAAAGCCCTCGCATCTGCCCTGTTCGATGCCTTCCTCAATACCAAGGTCATATCCGTCCTGTCTGGACATCTCCCTTGCTTCCTCCTGTGTCAGTTCCTTAAACATCATTCCTACCGCCTCCCTGCCATAATTCCTCAGAAACTCCGGCAGTATTCCGTCCTTAATACAGCTCTCCATTATCTCCACCATATCTCTTTCGTTAAGAGTCTCCTTTTCTTTGCTGTATTTTCTGACCCTTTCGACAAACATACTATACTGTCTCAGAGTAGGGCTTTTCTCAAGAAGTTCACTGCCTGCGTCTATATTTATATTATATACGTCAAGCTTTAATTGTAAAGAGTATTCAGGTTCCTCCTTTAAAAAGTTGTCTGAAAGTTTCTGTTCATCAGATGGCGGCATATATCGCTCTCCGTTGTATAGTACCACAAATTTCGGATTGGGTATTTTTACCAGCGCCTCCTTATACAGATCCTTAGGATCAATCATCCGCATGATTAACTCAGCTACATATAGCAGGTCTCTTACACACATGTTATTGTTGATACTTGACTGATGTTCTACCAGCAGTACAAATTTACCGTCCATAACAAAAGATATGTCATTTTTCATAGTCTTGAATATAACATCCTCTATTGTAGTTATATCCACACTATCATCTTCCGTATAGGTTGTATCAAATATTGCATTGTACAGCTCTATCAGCTTATCCTTTTCGCTGAAAATCATACGAAACACACTGTCCTTATATTTTCTATTAATCTCCGCCATACTAAATCCTTTCTATTTTGTTTATTTCATAATTTACTAAATAGCGTACAAATGTAAGAATATGGCCTTATTCTGATTAACTATATATTACCAGTAACAACATAGTATGTCAACAGATGTTTTCTATTTTTTAACTAATACTTCTTTATTTTTACATTTCGTGTGGAAAGCGTCTGTTTTTCCGCCCTTTTTTACCGCTTTTTATCTGACTGCATATCCGTTTCAAAAAACAAACTGTAACAGGACTTATGAAAAGGCTCTATGCGTACTGTTGTAAGAGCCTACTGCTATCTACCAGCAACGTTTCACTTCAACTCACTTCGTTCGTTGCTGTCCGTTTAAAGCCCTGGCCCGATTTATATAAACAAATCACGGCAGGTCTTATGCAAAGACTCTATAAGCGCTGTTGTAAGAGTCTACTGCCTGTCTAGCCAAGCAAGCTTGGGACAGAAAGGCCATTTACTTCGTAAATGGGGTTAGGTCATAAAAAAGAAGCCCTCCGAAGAAAGCTTCTCTATATGTACCTGCCTTATTTTGTGTAATCGTAGAAACCAACGCCTGTTTTTCTGCCAAGCTTGTTAGCTCTTACCATCTTTCTAAGCAGCGGGTGAGCTCTGTATTTAGGATCACCGTATTCAGTGTAAAGTACGTCCATAATAGCAAGGCATACATCAAGACCAACCAAGTCACCTAATTCAAGAGGTCCCATTGGGTGATTTGCACCAAGCTTCATAGCAGCGTCAATACCCTCAGCATCAGCAACGCCGTCTGCTAAAATTCCGATACCTTCGTTAATCATTGGAATAAGAATTCTGTTTACAACAAATCCCGGAGCTTCTTCAACTTCTACAGGAGTCTTCTTTAATGCAGCTGTAAGCTCTAAGATTGTGTTCTTAGTTTCTTCTGATGTAGCAAGTCCCTTGATGATTTCAACTAATTTCATAGCCGGAACAGGGTTGAAGAAATGCATGCCTATAATTTTGTCAGGTCTGTTTGTAGCTGCAGCGATTTCTGTGATTGATAATGATGAAGTATTAGTAGCAATAATAGCCTCTGGCTTTACAAGTTCATCAAGTTCCTTGAACAGTGCTTTTTTAGCTTCCATGTTCTCTGTAGCTGCCTCGATAATCAGGTCTGCATCTTTAACGATTTCGATGTCAGTTGAGCCGTGTACTCTGCTGAGTATTTCGTTTTTCTGATCTTCAGTAATCTTTTCTTTTTTAACCATTTTGTCAAGGTTCTTAGTTACTGTAGCAATGCCATTGTCTACTGAAGTCTGTCTTCTTGCTCTTAAAACTACCTCGTAACCGTTCTGTGCTAATACCTGGATAATTCCAGCGCCCATTGTGCCTGTACCTAATACGCCGATTTTTTTCATATTGTACTCCTCCTAAATCCGATTGGTTTATATAAAGAATGTTAAAAATTAAACATTGTTAAAAATTTAACTCTAAAAGAATTATACCTATCCTGCAGCAAAAAGTAAAGAAATATTTTTACCAATAAAAACTTGCAATATTTCTGCACAGTATGTAAAAAACTGCGCAGAAAAGACGAACTATCTGCACAGCCTGCCCTATCTGTCTCCGATTTGTTGAAAATCCCTCGTACAAGGGAGTATATATTACGAAGAATTTTTAAAACAAAGGAGATGTTTAACAATGAAAACTAATGCAAAAAATATGAAGCTGGTATGCCTTGCTCTGGCAATGCTGATGTTATTAGGCGCATATGCGGCAGCAAGAGGTACTGTAGGTATGGTAGGCAAAAGCAGCCCGTCAGTGCAGCCTATGAGTGTTGTATCATGCACAATAGGAACAGACAGACCGTCAAGCACTAAAGCGGAAGTCTCTGGTGCTGCGACTGTTTATCCAAAAGCAACTTATGCTACTATGCGTACTTTTCTCCAGTACAAATCAGGATCTAACTGGTACAATGTCACTTCTTGTTCTCCTACTGCCTTTACAAATACGGAATATGACACTGTAACTATTGGTGCAGGCGGTACTTTTAAAAGTGTTTCCGCCAGCAAAATCTACAGAGGCGCTGTAACTATTACCCACAAGATTGGAACTACTACATATACAAATAACTACCGTTCATCAAGCTTCTAATTAAGAAGCTTTTATTTTGTCTAATATATTAAAAATTTCTTCCTCGCTAATCTCTCCCATTATATCAATAAGTCCATAGCCACTAATTACAGTACTAATCATAACTCCTTTGTTTTCCTCAGACTTCACTCTGTATTGTTTATATACTGAATAGTTCTCTTCATTCTCTATTATTTGTGTCTGCTGCTGTTCTTTTATATTGTATTTTTGGCAAACATATATATCCTTATGCTTTTCATCAAATACATATGACACTCTAATTGTCCCATCATTTTGATTGATAACTTCCACACTCACAAACTCCATACCTTCAGGTATATCTGTAAACGTTATCATTTCAGGATATTTTTCTTTTAATTTATCTACCTTATTCCAGTCAGTTTCAATGACACTCTCACTTCCAACCTCCTGCCCATCTGCATTCTCATCACTGATTACAACACTTCCATCCTGCTCCTCAACCTTGGTCCTGTCATTTTTATCTGCCTCAACAGCCCCAAAGCAGCCGCCTACTGCCAGCACAGCGCCTACTACAATCAGAAAGGCTGCGGCAACGGCTGTAATTGTCTTAATGCGTCTTTTTCTCTGCTGTTCCTTTTGGCGCAGGAGTTCCCTTATGTATTCACGCTGTTCTTTTTCGGGATCAAGAGCTTCATATCCCTCTCTGAGCATCTGTGCAAATTTATCTCTGCTATCCATTGTCCCTGCCTCCTTTCTCACTGTCTATAATTTCCTTGAGCTTCGCAAGCGCTCTGGTATGCATACTTCTCACCGTACTGTAATTCATATCAAGAGCAAGCGCTATATCTTTAAGACTCATACCGTCCTTGTATCTCAAAAGAATTATACTGCTGTCCTTATTGTCCAGCTTCAATACAAGTCTTGTAATATATTCGCGGCTTTCGTTTCTTACGATTTCATCAAGTATGTCCTCATCGGAGGCTATGTTTTCAATAATATCTATTCCGTATTCGCCGTCGCGCTCATGAATAAACATTTTGTTTCTGGCGCTTTCTTTTGCGTACATTCTTTTGGCTACGGTGGTAAGCCATGACATAAGTTTCTCCGGCTCACGCAGCTTGTGCAGTTTTTCGTATGCCTCAAGTATTGCCTGATGTGCGATTTCTTCCTGTTCATCAGGTCTTGCGCCTATAACTGCAAGTATTCTCTTTAAATATCCATCGCTGCCTGCAAGTATCTCACACAAGTCCTCTCTGCTGAGCTTATTCTTCTTCATCATAATTTCCAAGCGGCGTTCCTTCTACCAATAATCTGCATACCTGATCCATTATTTTCAGCTGGTCATTATCATAAACCTTGAGTGAACCTAATATATCATTCTTTACTGCCTGTCTTTCTATATCCTGTCCCTCTTCATCCACGATACCTTTGAGAATATAGTCCGTCGTCAGTCCGAGAACCTCTGAAAGTCTCGCCAGAGTTTCTATTGACATACCCTTGTTGCCATATTCAATATCCTGTATAAACTTAGGCGTTACGTCTATGGCTTCTGCCAGCTTGTCTCTGGTCATATCCATATTGTCTCTTTTAATTCTTATTCTTCTGCCTACGTCTTTGTTATCTATAAGTTTTTCCATCAGTTCCTCTCCTTCACACTGTAAGTTCTATATGATTTAAGTTTACAGTCTGCAGGCGTCAGCTTAAACCAACCATAAGGTATGCTCACTATAACTATAAGGAGAATATTTTAAAAACTTTTCGGTTTTTTGCAACATTTTTCCTCATTTTTGCACTATATATTAGAACGTTTAATATGGAGGCATTATATGAGCGATAATAATTACCAAAAGCAATTTGCAGATAACCTTCAGGCGCTGAGAGAATACAAAAAGCTTACAAAAACGCAGGCTGCCGCCGAGCTTGGCATACACAGGGAAACCTATGCAGCCTATGAAAACGGAAGCAGAGTCCCGTCCTTTGCTGCAACCGCTTCTATCGCAGCATTTTTTCAGGTTGACCTTTCGGATATGCTTCAAAAGGAAACCAAAGAGCTTATCGCCGAAAAGGAGTTTTTCGACTCTCTTGAGGGTCAGGAGAGGGCATTCCTGCACAGTTTCCGCAGGCTGTCACCGTTTTCAAAGGGCCGCCTTATAGAGTTTGCAACCTCACTTTATCTGAAGGAAGCCGGAAAGAAATTCTAATCAAGTCAAGGAGTTAAACAAAATGGATATCAACACACAGTTACAATTTGCACAAAATATAAAGTCACTGAGGCTTCACAAGTCGCTGAGCCAGCTTGAAATGGCAAAACAGTTTAATCTGAGCCGAACCTCATATGCTCAGTACGAATCAGGCTCAAGAGTGCCGGATATGGCAACCCTTATCGAAATGGCTAACTTTTTCGGCATTAAGCTGGATACTCTGCTCAATGCGGACAACAAGTCACTTATGAACAACGTACTTCTATATAACTCAATGGCTCAGATAGAGCACGAGCTGCTGCGAACCTTCTCGTCACTTTCGGACTACAGCAAGGGCAAGCTGCTGGAGCGGGCATACATACTTCGCGAGGAAGAAAACGAGTTTCTGAAAGAGCTTGACTACAATCCAAAGAAATAAAAAAGGAATAAAAAACCACAGTCTGAGCTGTGGTTAAATGAGAATATTTATCAGTGATATTGAGGCCGGTATGCTTGCCATAGATACGACAGTGCTAAGAAACAGCGCTCTGCTTGAAAGCTCCTGATCCTGATTTTCCTGCTCTGCCAGCATTGATACCGTTGCGGCCACAGGGAAACAGCTTCCCAGCACTATGATTGATTTCATAAGGCCGCTTATTGGCAGGAATACCGTTATAACATATGTGAGCACCGGTATAAGCACCAGCTTGTTCAGAGAGGTTTCGACCACCAGTCTGTCTTTGATAATATCTTTAAGGCTGCTGCCTGTAAGAGATGAGCCTATGAATATCATAGCCATAGGCGTTGCCACATTGCCTATGCTGGTAAGGTATGTGTCTACGGCGGTCCCCTCAAAGTCTATCCCAAGCATCGCTATGGCAAACCCTATAAACAGGGCCAGTATGTTTGGGTTTATGAGTACCATAAAAATTCCCCGCAGGACTCCGAAAACCGTGGTTTTCGGTCTGTCCTCGGTATTTCTTCTCAGCAGGAAAAGCCCATAGGAGAAGAAATAGAAGTTCATTGCCGCATTGTGAGCCAGCATAAGCAGCAGCCCCTGCTCTCCAAAGAATATGAGAGCTACAGGGAAACCCATAAAGCCGTTGTTGGGGCTTGACATTGCCATTTCGGCAACATTGCTGTTTGACGGGAACTTCCTCGCTTTGCAGTACAGATAGGAATATATGCTGTATACCGCAAACATACCGCAGCTTATACCAAAGGTTATAAGGAAGGAGCGAAGCAGTCCGCCGCCTATTTCAAGCGTCCCTATATTATGAACTATCATACACGGATATGCAAAGTACACGATGAATTTATTGAGTCCGTGGTTCATTGCATCATCTATGATATTGAATTTTCTAAAGAAATATCCTGTAAATACTATAGCAAACAGAACAAAAAACTGTCCGTACATAATGCCTCCTATCCAAGATACAGATTTGTTGTAGCATAGTCAGGGTCACAGGTAACATCTATTCCCAGAGATCTTACGGCGTATTCATCTCTGTCCGAAAGTATTGCAGTACAGTGCGCTCTGCAGCCTTTGAGTTCCTTTAGGTATTCAAGGGCTTTTGCAGCCACTGGGTTTGTTGTGCCCGAAACCACAAGGGCATTGAGGATTTCCTCGCAGGTAAGGCTGGTTCTGTCCTGTTCAAGAAACTCTGTCTTGAGTCTCTGTATTCCCTCCAGCACATCGGGGGCAATCAGATGCACCTCATCATCTATGCCTGCCAGAGCCTTAACGGCGTTTAATATCATTGCGCCTGCCGCAACCATTCTTCTGGAGCTTCTGCCGGTGATTATTCTGCCGTCGTTAAGCTGTATAGCCATACCTACAACATTGAGATATCTGTCGTCGCAGTTGCGCTTCATTTCAACATAGTCTCTTGCAGGCTGTATTACTGTTCTGTCCTCAATCTTCAGGTCAAGCTCATCCATAAGCAGCTTGGCTCTTTCGAGTGACTCTGCTTCTATCTTGCCTTTTTTGTAATCGCAAAGAGCAATCAGATATCTTCTGATTATCTCCTGCTTTGCGGCCTCCTCGCATACTTCATTGTCTGTAATTGCAAAGCCTGCTCTGTTTACGCCCATGTCAGTAGGTGATTTGTATTCCGATTCCTCGCCTGTAATCTTCTCAATGATACGCTTGATTACAGGGAATACCTCTAGGTCACGATTGTAGTTTACTGCCATCTCGCCATAGGCTTCAAGGTGGAAAGAGTCTATCATATTGACATCTCTGAGGTCTGCCGTTGCCGCCTCGTATGCCACGTTTACAGGGTGCTTAAGCGGCAGGTTCCAGATAGGGAAAGTTTCAAATTTGGCATATCTGACTTTCCTGCCTATTTTGTTTTCGTGATAAAGCTGTGAAAGACAGGTTGCAAGCTTGCCGGAGCCGCCTCCCGGACCTGTAACCACTACAAGAGGCTTTGTTACCTCTATATACGGATTGGCGCCGTAGCCCTCATCGCTTACTATTACGTCTACATCTGTAGGGTATCCCTTTGTAAATCTGTGCTTGTAAACTCTGATGCCTCTGCGCTCCAGCTTGTTCATAAACATATTTACAGACGGTGTGTCCTCATATCTTGTTACAACCACGCTGTTGATTTTGAGGTTGTGCTTTCTGAATATGTCGATAAGCCTCATAACCTCAAGGTCGTATGTAATTCCGAAGTCCTGTCTTGTCTTGCTTGTAGTTATATCTCCCGCATAAATGCATATTATGATTTCCGCCTGATCGCTCATTCTCTGCAGGAGCTTGATTTTGGCATTTTCATCAAAGCCGGGCAGTACTCTCATTGCATGCTTGTCGTGTACAAGCTTGCCTCCAAACTCAAGGTACAGTCTTTCCGCATTGCCTTCGTTGATACGTTTTCTGATATGCGCCGTCTGTTCCTCAAGATATTTCTCCGCACTAAATCCGATTTTCTGTAAATTGTCCATAATTGCCCGCCTTTCTTTTTTCTCCGTATGCTAATTAAAACAGTGCCGAACCAAAGCACGCCGCTGTAGTTATTACAAGTGCGGCCGCCAGTATTATCGCTATAACCTTTGTTGTTTTGTTGCTCATAGTTTCACCTCCTGAGTATATTACATAATCTCTATGTCAAGAACACTTCTCCCCTCCGACAGACCTACAAGGGCTATGTTGTAGTCTATATTGAGTCTGCCGCCTTTTTCAAAGGAAAGGTTGTTTGTGAGGCTGTTGGTTGTAACCTCCATTTCAACAGGACCAAAAGGTGTCTGATAATAGCCCTCAAAGCGTTTGCCCTTTTCGAATTCTATCTGGGTGTCCACAGGGAAGCCGTCGCTGAACCTGAACATCTTCACCTTGTCACCGCTGACTTTGACTGTAGTTTTGCAGCCCTCAAGTCCTGAAAATTTACTTTCTTCGTATACTATATATGTAGCATCGCCTTTCTGATAAATCCTGCCTTCTGTCATAAACTCTATAGTGTCCGAATCATTATCTATATTCTGCGTACCTACTATTTTGAGCATTATATCTTTCATCAGCTTATTGCCTCCAGTATGGCTTCAAGATGAGCCTTGTCAAAATGATATTTTTTGGTGCAGAACTGACAGGTAAGCTCTGCCTGTCCGTCCTCTTCAATTATTTCTTTGAGATCTTTGACTCCTATTGTCATCAGAGCCTTTTCCAGTCTTTCGACGCTGCAGTCGCAGTTCCAGTTTATCTCCGCCTCTGCCAGCTTTGAAACTCTGTAGTCCTCCGGCATGTCTTTAAATATCTCGTCCATCAGAGCCTCTGCAAGTCCTGCTTCTGATTTGCCTGCGCCTGCCGCCTGCACATCCTCTATTATAGAGGTGAGCGGCTTCATATCGGCTATCATAGCCTCCAGCGCATCTATTGCGCCCTCCTGCGCATCGGGCAGCATCTGTATGAACAGACCTCCCGCAGCTTTGACGCTGTAGTCAACATCTATCTTAACTCCCAGAGCAATAGAAGTGTTCTGCTGCTCCGATATATAGTAGTAGGCTGTAAGGTCGTCTGCGATTTCCCCTGAAACAAGGTCTATCTGACCCATATACGGTTCTTTTAGTCCCAGATCCTTGATAACTGTAAGCTGTCCTATACCAAGGCTGCCGCCCACATCGAGCTTGCCTCTTTCTGTAAGAGGCAGGTCCACATCAGGGTTTGCAATATATCCCTTGACGTTGCCTGAGGCATCTGCCGTTGCAAGTATCTGTCCGGCAGGACCATCGCCCTTAAACTGCACTGTAAGCTTATCCCCTTTGTTTTTAAGCATAATACCCATAAGTCCCGCTCCTGTAAGAACTCTGCCAAGTCCCGCTGTTGCGAGAGGTGTTGTCTTATGGATTTCAGCGGCCTTTGCCACAGTGTCTGTTGTAATTGTCACATAGACTCTGAACGAACCGCTTCTGTCTATCCCTGTAACCACTTTGCTCATATATATCCCTCCGAATTGTCTGCTCTTAAAATTAACACTTAATTATATCATATCTTTTGAGCATTAGAAACACCAAAAACTTTAATATTTTTAAACAGCTTCTGTATTTTTCTAGGCGTTTCACACAATTGCAACACAAAAAAGACATATTACAATGTATAATATTAGATAAGCAGAGATTACAATAGATTAAAACAGATTTTAAGGAAGGTAACAGTATGGGAGATTTTAAAGACTCGATTTACGGCAACAACCCTGAGACCCGGTCATTCATAGACAATCTTTACGGCTCAGGCACCAAGGATTACAGTACCGGAGCAAATACAGATACGGAGTATGAATTCGTATCTTCCTATGAGGAAAAGCCTCACAAAAAGAAAAAGAAGAAAATGAGCAAAAACAGCAAAATCGCCCTGCTTGTATGTATAACTATTATACTGTCGGGAGCTTTCGGCTTTGCGGGAGCCGCGGTATATAACGGGGTGTTTGACGGTTCAGCAGGCGGCGGCAATTCGATTTCAAGAACTGACGGCTATACCCTTGAGGACGCTACGGGCAGTTCGCTTACAGTATCCGAAATAGTAGAAAAATCAGCAGACTCTGTTGTTGAGATAGTAACAGAGTCTGTGGCAACAGACTCATGGATGATGCAGTACATCACAGAGGGCGCAGGCTCCGGAGTAATCATAGACTCCGACGGATATATTATGACTAACAACCACGTTATATCAGGAGCAAGAAAAATAACGGTGACGCTCAGAAACGGCGATGAATATGAAGCAAAGCTGGTAGGCACAGACTCGACAAACGATGTAGCCGTTATAAAGGTTGATACCAACGGCAAGGAGCTTACGGCAGCCACCTACGGCAACAGCGACCAGCTTGTAGTCGGAGAAATGGCAGTTGCAATAGGCAATCCTTTAGGTCAGCTGGGCGGTACTGTTTCAACAGGCATAGTCAGCGCACTCAACAGAGATATAACTATAGACGGTCAGGAAATGAACCTGCTCCAGACAGACGCCTCAATCAACCCGGGAAATTCCGGCGGCGGACTGTTTAATCAGTACGGACAGCTTATCGGGCTTGTGGTTGCAAAATCCTCAGGCTCCGATGTTGAAGGGCTGGGCTTTGCAATCCCGGTAAATACAGCCGCAGATGTTGCACAGCAGATTATAAAAACAGGCGGCAATGTCAACTCACAGACAGCCTCAGGCAATGCCGTAATAGGCGTTACAGTCGCAAACCTGCAGAGCCGTGAGCTTGCACAACAGTACGGTTTTGATACTGCAGGCGTATATGTTACTGCTATCAGCAGCATCAATGCACAGGAGGCAGGCTTCCAGATAGGTGACCGTATCGCCAAGGCAGACGGCAAGAAGATTTCAGATTACGATGACCTGTCAGCAGCTCTGAAAAACCACTCTCCGGGAGATACCATCTCGGTGGTTGTAGAAAGAAACAATGAGAAAGTAACTCTCAAAACAACCCTGACAGCCTCATCAGAAACTGCTAACTAAATTCTGGCAGATGTATATATATGAATATCCCGCACTCATCATTACAGGTGAATGCGGGATATCTTTATCAGTTTTTAAGCGCTGTAATCGGCACTACATAAACACCGTCAGGCCTTTTGTATGCGGCACTTGCAAGTCCGCAGACAACACACAGCACTGCCGGCGGCTTCCCTTTAGGGTCGTTTTCTATGCTCTGCTTTATCTTTAACAGATTTTCGGCAGCAGTATCAATCTGGTTTGCGCCAAGTTTGATTTCAAATGCAGCCCAGTTTCCGTCGGCAAGTTCGATTACTGCATCTATCTCCTTGCCTCTGTAGTCCTGATAATGATACAGATTGCCTCCAAAGGCTTCAGCATAAATTCTCAAATCCCTCTCGCATAGTGCCTCAAACAGAAATCCCAAGGTGTTCAAATCTGCCATAAGACTATCAGGAGTAGCATTAAGCAACGCGCAGGCTAAAGACGGATCTGAAAAATGGCGTTTGACTGCCTGTTTTATCCTTACAGAAGATCTTATCCCTGACGAAAACGGCGGCTGGCTTTCTATAATAAACAGTCTTTCAAAAATATCAAGATACTCTTTGACGGTCTCAACATCAATATCTTCATCGTCTGTTTCTTTAATATCATTTTTGAGGGTTTTGTTTGTAGCTGTTGTGCTTTCATTTCTTGCAAGGGAGCGCAGCAGCAGCTTCATCTTGGCAGTATTTCTCTTAATCCCGTCAATGCGATATACATCATCGTCTATAACCGCCTTGAGGTACTCCGCAGGGATTAGTGCAGCAGCAGCGGCAGGCAGATTAAGGCTTGCCGGCCAGCCTCCGCGTATTATAAGGCTGATAAGCTCTTTGATGTCAACATCTCCGGTCATCGTCTGCTCAAATTCACCTTTGCACAGTTTCTCCAAAGAAACCTCTCCCGAAGAGTCCCCTGACTCATAAAGTGACATGGTTCTCATTTTCAGCTTTGCAATTCTTCCTGCTCCGCTGTGAAGTATACCCTTATGATTTGGCGTTGCAGAGCCTGTAAGGATAAACTGTCCTTTGTCTGCTCTGCTGTCAACCTTGCAGCGCACAGCGTCCCACAGCGGCGGAACCTCCTGCCACTCATCAATAAGGCGGGGAGTTTCGCCCTCTAATACCAGTTCCGGTGACATTTCTGCCAATCTCCGGTTCTGAAAATTTCCGGAGGGATCACCAATCATAATTTCACTTTTGCTGTGATATGAAGAAGTCCATGTCTTGCCGCACCACTTGGGACCCTCTACGCATACTGCACCAAACACTTCAAGATATTCCTCTATTTTATTGTCAATAATTCTGGGCAAATATTTTTTCCTGTCCATAAACGTCCTCCTTTTCCCTTATTATATCCCAACCCGATTGATTTTACAACTCTAACCCGATTGATTTTATAATTTAAACCCGACTGATTTTAAAAAACAGCATATGCAATCTGCTCTGGCAACTATAACCTCAGCCGCTGTACTGCCATGCACAGCATAATGCATTTTGTTCTGCACTGTTGCATAGAATTCTCGTGTAATCGAGGAATCCTTATCATAATCTACGGCTGTTTCATAGATATCAGTTATCTTCTGATAAAACCTTCTTTCACTTGCCCGTATCTCCTGAATTTCAGCAATAAGATGGTCAAAATAATCTTCATTAAAAATTTGTCCGTTAATCAGGCGCTCTTTATCAAGTACATATCCTTGTTTTGTAAATGTATTCAACACCTTAGTTGCCCGGATTCTGAACTGTGTTGCGCGTACCGAATTAGTCCTGTATCCAACTGCAATAATAGCCGCCAGTGAATAGAATTTATAGTTATATGTTTTCCCATCATCGGCAGTTTGTGCAAATTTTGCACAAACTGATTCCTCGGACAGTTCACCTTCCCGGAACAAATTCTTCAGGTGTTTTGTAACCACAGTTCTACCTACATCAAAAAGTTGTGCGATAGCCTTTTGCGTGAGCCATACATCTCCATTCTGAATTCTGACCTCAATTTCAAAAAGTCGTTTAAACAGCACTTTTAAATAAAACCGTCTTCAAAAAATATATTTCCTATACATTTGCCCCGTTTTATACAGTCGCCAAATGGCTTTATCTTCTTGTATTATTTACGAAAAAATGGTAAACTCTAAGCTGTAGGGAGGTGTTGCAGATATGAAGATTGCAATTAACGGTTTTGGAAGAATAGGACGACTTGCATTCAGGCAGGTTTTTGATGACAGCAGTATAGAAATCGCTGCAATAAACGATCTCACAAGCCCTGAAATGCTGGCATATCTTTTGAAATATGACTCAGTACAGGGACAGTTTAAAGATCACGAGGTAACAAGCGACGATACAGCTATAGTTGTAGACGGTGTCAGAGTACCTGTTTACAGCGAGGCAGACGCCTCAAAGCTGCCATGGAAAGAGCTTGGAATTGACATAGTGCTGGAATGCACAGGCTTCTTTACCTCAAAGGCAAAATCACAGGCGCATATAGATGCAGGCGCCAAAAAGGTTCTCATTTCAGCCCCTGCCGGCGACGATCTGCCGACTATCGTTTACGGCGTAAATCACGACAAGCTGACGAAAGAGGACAATATTGTTTCGGGAGCTTCCTGCACTACAAACTGCCTTGCGCCTATGGCTAAGGCTCTCAACGATTACAGAGAAGTAAGAACAGGATTTATGACAACCATACACGCATATACAGGTGATCAGAAGATACTCGACAGCCCTCACAAAAAGGGCAACAAGAGACGTGCCAGAGCAGGCGCTGTAAATATAGTTCCAAACAGCACAGGCGCAGCAAAGGCAATAGGCCTTGTTATACCTGAGCTTGACGGCAAGCTCATAGGCTCTGCTCAGAGAGTTCCCGTACCATCAGGTTCAATCACAATCCTTGACGCTACCCTCAAAGACGAAACAGAAACAGTAACTGTTGAGGGCATCAATGAAATTATGAGAAAAGAAGCAAACGAGTCTTTCGGATACACAGAGGAAGAAATCGTATCCAGCGATATCATCGGTATGAGCTACGGCTCACTGTTTGATGCAACTCAGACTCTGGCTCAGAGATGCGGAACCAAAATCTACGAGGTAAGAGTTGTCGCATGGTACGATAACGAGGCAAGCTACACAAGCCAGCTTATAAGAACGCTTAAACATATGGGAACATTATTATAGGAGGTACATTATGGCAATTTTAGACAAGATAACTACTGTAGCAGGTAAGGCTGTAGACAAAGGAAATGACGTTATAGAAATAACCAAGCTTAAATCGAAAATTTCATCTGCCGAAAAGGATATCACATCACTCAAATGCGATATAGCTGATTTTTATCTCAAGCAGAGAGAAGCCGGCGAGACAATAGACGCAGGCATTGCTCCCGTAATGGCAGAGATTGACGAAAAGCTTGAAGAAATCAAAGCTTTGAACAAGCAGATTGAAGATATAAAGGGTTAGGTTACAGACAGGAGATGCGCTTGCATCTCCTGTATTACATTGGCTGAAACCGAAATAGTGTAATTTTAGTGTAAAAATAGTGTAATTTTTTTAGAATGCGAGTATAATATAAATATATATCACCTGAATTTTGGAGAATTTATATGATTAAGGTAACGCTCACAAACAGTATTCTGAAGCAGATATCTGCAATTGACGAAAACAGGTTTTCTTTGAGTACAATCACACTCCCTGCAATTACACACAACAGACTCAAAAAAAACTCCAGAAAAAAAAGCTCCTATGCCTCCAACAGGATAGAGGGAAATCCTCTTTCCGAGGCTCAGGCAGACAGGGTTATTGACGATGACCCTCACAGGCATTTTCTAAAGCCTGAACAGGAAATACGCAATTACTATTCGGCGCTTCAGTTTCTTGACGAAAAACTCAAATGCAGGACGCCTTTTTCAAGGGAGCTGGTTCTGTCAGTTCAGGCAATAGTAGAGCAGGGTGCCTCAAAAGAAAAAATCGGTTTAAGAGAAGCTATGCCTCCGGGTTATCTGTTTGCCGTATATGACTCAGACAGCGGCAATGCAGAATATATACCGCCGGAATACTCAAGTATACCCGGTCTTTTAGACGAGTTGACCGATTATGTTAATACGACCGACGATCACCCACTGATAATGGCTGCGGTTGTTCACTACCAGCTTGTAACCATTCATCCCTTTGAAGACGGCAATGGCAGAACAGCGCGGCTTATGTCAGGATATATCCTCGATTATTACGGCTACGGGTTTCAGGGAATAGGTTCTCTGGAAGAATATTTTGCATATGACTCCGAGGAGTATTACAACTCTCTGCAGATGGGGCTTCCGGCACTGTATTACGAAGGCAGGGATAATCCGCCTCACCCAGAAATCTGGATAGAATATTTTTTAAGAATGGTGGAGCTTTATTCCGAGCGCGTATGCGAAATTTCAAGAAATTCCGGCAAAGAGGCAGTACTTACGGGACTTTCTCATCTGAAAGCAAAGGAAAAAGCTCTGCTTAAGCTGCTTATCGAAAACAATATGTATGAGTTCACACCTGTTGAAGCAGGCAGAATTGCCGGAGTAACCAACAAAACAATAATCAACAGGTGTGTAATACTTGCAGATAACGGCTTTGTTGTTCCGGTCATAACAGGCCAGCGCATACGAACCTACAGACTCAGTGAATTTACGAAGCTTAATTCAGAGGAAATCATTAAAATAATCAGTCAGTAATTTTATGTAAATACAGCAAGGAGGTAATTATGCCGTTTATACTGTTATTTCTGCTGCTTCTGGCAGGCACAGCCGCATATATGTATTTCAGCAAAAACGAGGGTCGCTACGCACGCAAAAAAGATACGCCTGCGGAGCCTGAAAAGATTATTTACCTGCCCGCTGACATACAATCAGACAATACAGATACCGACAATAAGGAGCCGTGAAAGCTCCTTATTTTTTTCTCAATACTATCTTTATGAAATTAAGATATCTGCCCCCGCCTGCCTGCATTGCGGCTCTGTCGTTAACAGCATATTCGTTTTCCTGCATAAGCCAGTCCGCCCATACCTCTTCATTACTCTCCATCTCACTTACCTCTATTACCTCCGCCAGTTTCGAGGTGCTGACAATATCCGTCCAGTAGGAGATGTCCTGCATATACTCAAGCTGCTCCGGACTCCACGAAAGCAGCAGCTCCTGCGGCAGATTGTCATGGCAGTTCTTTTTCATTCCCGGCACCGCTATATATACATAGCCTCCCGGTTTCACAAATGGGAGCAGTCTGCTGTCAAGGTACTCTCTGTCTCTGCCGAAATAGTTGTATGAGTCAACGCATATAACGGCATCAAAAAAGTTCTTTTCAAACGGCAGGTCAACAGCGTCTGCCTTAACCGGTATTATCTCTGTCTCGGACAGTCCCTGCGCCTCAAAGAACTGTCTGTTTTCGCAAGGGTCGCTCCAGAGGTCAGCGGCGTACACCTTAAATCCGTACTCTGCCGCAATAAACACGCTTGTAAGTCCCTGTCCGCTGCCAAGATCGCACACAACACTGCCCTTGGAGATTTTACAGTCCAAAAGCAGCTCCTCTGTCAGCTTGACAGGGTTTGGTCCCATTATTTTTGACATAAATTCATCGGTCTGATATTTCCCGCTCTTTATATATTCCATAGCTATCGCCTCCTGTTTATTTTCGCTATCTCTTTGAATGTCTTTTCTTTTTGCGCAAGGTAGCTGTCTGCATCCTCCGAATAGGAGTTTTCATTTTCAAGCTTCATATATGCATCCCATCGCTCCTGTGCAAGTTCCCCTGAAGCTATTGCTGATTTTATGGCGCAGCCGGGCTCGTTTGTATGAGAGCAGTCCGAAAATCTGCACCGCCCCATAAGCTCCCGTATATCCGAAAAGGTTCTTTCAATGCCCTCCACCTGATGCCACATGCCAAGCTCTCTCATTCCCGGAGTATCTATAAGCATGGCGCCCTGCGGCAGGCTTACCAGCTGTCTTGATGTTGTGGTGTGTCTGCCTCTGTCGTTTTTATCAATTTCTGCGGTATCAAACCGCCTCTCTCCCAACAGGAGATTTATGAGGGTGGATTTGCCTGTACCGGATGAGCCTGCAAAGGCTATGGTTTTGCCCCTTTGAAGATATTTATCAAGCCCTGCAGTATCACAATTAAACGCCGAGGTTAAAACAGTCTCCACACCCGGTAGCGTTCTTTCAATTTCAGTCTGCTTCTCCAAAGCGTTATCCGCCAAATCAGACTTTGTCATAACTACCACCGGAGATGCTCCGCTGTCCCATACGGCTACTGTATATCTTTCAAGTCTTCGTATATTGAAATCCCCATTTAATGATGTGCATATAAATACTGTGTCGACATTGGCGGCAATGACCTGTCCCGCGCAGCCGGAGCCTGCTGCTCTTCTTGCAAATGTGCTTTTTCTCGGCAGTATATTATGAATAACAGCTCTGTCTCCACCAGATAACGAAAGCATTACAAAATCCCCCACAGCCGGAAATGCTGCCGCCCCGTCTGCCGTATATCTGAGTTTGCCTGAAACCTCTGCGCCAATCTCCCCATTGTCGCACACGACTGTATACATTCCCCGCTCCTGCAATATGACTCTGGCAGGAATATATTCGGGATACTGCTGTGCATATACTTTAAATCTGTCTGTATATCCGTAATCTGCAAGGCTCATAACAGCTTCCTTTCAAAATCCTCTATATATCTTTCAAGCAACTTCAAAGCAGCCTCGCTGTCAGAAAGCTCCATCAGGAAATACATCGGTGAGTAATATCTGACGGCAAGAAGCTCCGCATCACAGTCCGGAAATGCAGACTGAAATATATCTCTCACATATTCCAGCGGTCCGCTTCCAAGGTACATGTGATAAAGTCTGTCAATCTCCTCATCGTTATATCTTTCAAGCAGAAGTACACGTCTGAATGCTGCTGCAAATTCATCCTGCGTCCAGTATACGAACTGTGCTCCGGTGAACTCACCTAGCTGTCTTATGGTTACAGTATCATAGCCGGTTTCATCATCTGCAAGTCTGTTTTCGGGCATTTCAAATTCTCTGGCTCTGCGCAGATCCTCCGCTTCCATATGCGCTATGATGTGGTCAAATATATCTCTCTTGTTTTTGTAATGTCTGTAAAGCGCTCCTTTGGTAATGCCAAGAGCTCCTGCAATGTCACTTACTGAAACGGCATCATAGCCTCTGCGTGAAAACATATCAAGCGCCGTCTGCATTATTCTCTCTTTGGTGTCTGCCATAGTCAATCTCCTCTCATCAGACATTGTAGTAAACGACCGTTTACTTGTCAAGAAAAAAATCAGCGTGCCCTACTGACAAGGCACGCCGTAATCCTCTGTATTATTCTATTTTGCGTATTCCTTCATAAGCTTTATTGCTTTTTCAAGTCCTGCTTTTTCATCTTCATATGTGTTTGTAAGATATTCTTCCTGAGTTTTCTTCAGCTCTTTGAGTTTAGCTATTTCAGCTGAAACATCTGCGCCCTCTGTATCGTATTTGTCACCGAGACTAATTATAACGTCGCCTATGTCACAGTGTCTGTACTTAATAAGTCCGTCGCCCCATGTGCCCTTTCTGTTGTCAAACAGCTGGTTTTCCATGTATTCGCAGGTTTCCTTATCAAAGTTCATATAGTACCATGCCCAGTCAACGCTGCCCAGATATTCGTCATAGGCCTCCTGAATTCTACCCTCCTCAAGAGCAGCTATGCCTGCTTCAAGATTTGCCACGTTATCCTGATACAGCTCATGCCTGATTATATTATCCGGCTCAAAATTAAGCCCCACAAGAGCGTCCTGAAGCGTCTTGAATATTTCCTGAGTCTGCCTGTTAAGCTCTACAGCCGCAGCCTTATCGCCGGACTCCTCAACCTCAGCCATTTTTGACTCCAGTGCAGCAGCCGCGTCCTTTGCCTCTGCAATTACTGCCTCAAAGTCTGCACCCTCTGCAAGGCTTTCTTCAAAGCTGCTGATTCTGTCGATAAAGCTCATAGGTCTTACAGCCTTTGAGTCAAGGTCTATTACCAGCTTGCCGTAGGTCTTGATTATATCGTTGAAGCCCTCTTCATTAAGAGGCTGCGCCTCTGTGCTGTCATATGTTGAATGGTAACCCTTATCATCGTAAACAGTACCCTCACCACTTCCTGCCACTATTGACGGAATTCCCATAAGTGTCCACTGGAAGTCTTCTGTTCCTGTGCTGTTGGTATCATAGGTCCAGTTATATGGGGACTCCTCGTTAAGTCCTCCGATACTTTCCTTGACGAAGCCCATAAGTTCTACAGCACTTCTCGTACCTGCGCAGGTTTCACCCTCAACAGTATATCCGCCGTCATTGTTTACTATTGCAAACGCGCCGTCCACCCAGTCAGGGTGAACATTTACAATTTCTTCATAAGCACCTGCTGACCAGTCGTATTCACTGCCTGAAACGCCCCATTCCTCTGCACCGTGCATACAGAAGCGTATTGTTTTGTCAGGAGTGTATTCGCTGTCCACAAGAGCTTTTGCTATAGCCATCGAAACCGCCACCCCCTGAGCATCATCATAGGTTGAATGGAAATATCCATCCATATGTGAGAATACGAATACTGTTTCTTCTGTGGTTCCCGGAATTTCACCCCACAGATTGTGTGAAGTCACGTCCTCTGTAACCTTTGAGTCGGCATCAAGGGTTACTGTTATCGAATCCTTTCCCGATGCCTTGATTGCATACTGCAGAGCCTTGCAGCCGTCCTCGCTTATAGCCAGCGCCGGCGCATCCGCAGGTCCGCATACATCCTGAACGCCTACTCTGTCGTTGCCTTCTTCGGCATATACAGACATAGCTATAACGGCTCTGGCGCCTTTAACCTTTGCCTGATATGCAGGGTAGTTTATCCACCAGTTTTCGTTCTGGTCAACATCAAGCAGCACCAGCTTGCCCTTGACATCAAGACCCTCATAATCAGCCTCTGTGCCCTCGTTTACATAAACAAGCTCTATCTCCTCATTGTCCGCCTGCAAGGTCGTCTGATATCCGCCAAGGTCTATCTTCTGTTCCTCGCCGTCAGCATTTTTGAAGGTGATGTTTGCGCCGTTAAATACCCAGCCGTCAACTGTGATATCATCTACAGTTATATTCTGAAGTCCGATATCCTCCATAACACCTTTGAGGTATTCCATAGTCTGTTTTTCCGCAGGTGAGCCTGCCGAGCGCATACCCATTACAGGGTCGTCTCCAAACTCACTTACGCTCATCATTACTTCCTTTGCAAAATCCATATCTATGGCTGCATTGAAATTGTTAAAATCCTCGCCATAATCGGAGCCGCCTCCGCAGGAAGAAAGCCCCAGTACAAGTACAGCAGACAATGCTGCAATTCCTATTTTCTTAAACATAATCCTCTCCTTTGCCTTACAAGTTTAGTTGTTGCTGAATATTATACCAATTCAGACATTTTCAATCAATTCATTAATCTGCTGGTTTTGCTTACTAACTTGCCGAAAAAAAAACCGCCCTGTCGAAATGACAGAGCAGCCGTAAAATTTCACTTATATTTTTAAGTTATTCTTCTTCATAAAGCATATCCATAATATATGCCGGGAAGAATTTTCTGAGGGTTTCCTCCGATGCAGGCTTAGTGCAGAGGCTCACTATTATGAATACCGGGAAGTTTATCATAAGACCCCATATGCCTGCGTGTATGCTGCATGGGTTAGACCATACGAAATTGCAGAGCGCAACAACAATAACGCCTGCAACAAGCCCTGCGATTGCTCCCGCCTTGGTCGCTCTCGGCCAGCAGAATACGCCCAGCATGCAGGGGAAAAGCTGTCCGATGAAACCGTATGCCACCAGCAGAATATATACAAGCTCTGCCGGATTTGTAAGCGCCAGCGGATATGCCACCAGAAATACTATCACAAGAAAAACTTTTCTCTGGATTTTTCCCTCTTTTTCGGCAGGAATATTCTTTGCCGGGGCAATAACATCATGTGTAAATGTAAATGCCGGCGTATGAAGCTGAGGCTCTGCCGAGCTTTGTGCTGCCGCAAGTATTCCTGCGCCCAGAAGTCCTACCATCCACCACGGCAGGTTCTTCATACAGAAGGAAAGCGCCACCTTGTCTGTATCTCCGTCGTAGCCCTCAAATGCAAACACACATATAAAGCCGACTATAAGCATTGGGATCATTACAAGGTAAAACAGCGATACATAGGTATACTGTTTTCTTACTGTATCCTCGTCCTTGCCTCCGGCAGCCCATACCCAGAACTGCGGCCAGAAAGAGAACACGGAAATTATAATTGAGGTGGTCCAGAACAGCGGAGGGAAATCTCCGGTTGCCCCCGGCAGAGTCATATGCTCAGGGCTTACCTCCATGAGTCTTCTGAACGCCTCGCTTACGCTGAAAGAGCCAAGCACTGTGTAAAGCACAAACAGACATACTGTAATTGAGAGTATCAGCATCAGCACTCCCTGCATTACATTTGTCCAGCCTATGGCTCTGAGACCGCTGTTATATACATAAAACGCTATGGCGCAGAGAATTATAAGCTCGCCAAGCCACATAGGAATTGCGCCGTTGCTCATTACATTTAAAATATGTCCTGACCCTATAATCTGAACAAGTGAATTGCCCAGCACCGCAAGGGCTCCTACTATACCGCAAAGCATACGAAGTCCCTTTGACTCAAATCTGGCGCCTATTCCCTCTGCCTGCGTTCTGTAGCCGTATTTGCCTGCAACTCTGTTTACTCTCGGCGAGATAAGGTACGAGGAATAGGTTATAAAGCCGAGATATACCACAACATAAAGAGCCGCAACGCCCTTGGAATATGCCCAGCCCGGCGCGCCTAAAAATGTATACGCGCTTACATTGCCTGCGCCTGTCAGGAAAATCATAACGATAAGTCCCATTGTATTACCCGATGATGACCAGTTTTCGACCTTGCTCATATCCAGTCTGCCCTTAGCCGAAAATCCCAGTATGCACGCAACCAGCGTATAGCACAGAGTTATTGCAAGAGGTCCCCATGTCTGAAGCATCTAGTGCACCTCCCATCTGTAAGCTATATTGATAACGATGACAGTAACGATAAGACTTATTATCGACACTGTAAAAAGTACCGGCATTCCGAGCAGCATACACGGAATGTTAAACAGGTTGACTACCGGAGATATCATCGAAAGCAGCGATAATATCATCATTGCGAATATCACCCATTCCTTTGCCTTGCGGGGCCTTACCATAACCCATGGCTTCATTTTCTTTTCTTTTTTTTGTTCCATTTCATATCCTTTCGTATTTAATCCTGCCGTCTATCATAGTTATATCCGTCTTAATATCCATAATTTCCTCAGGCTGCGCCTCAAGAATATTATCCGATAAAACCACAAGGTCTGCCAGCTTGCCCGGCTCTATGCTGCCCTTGATATCCTCTTCAAGAGACGCATAGGCTCCGTTGCAGGTATACATTCTGATTGCATCCATAATTCCTATCTGCTGGCAGGCTCCCGCCACCGTACCGGTCCTGCTGTCCGCTCTTTTGACCGCTGTATATATCCCTATCATAGGGTCAGGCTCTATTACGGGAGTATCGGAGCCTATGGCGGTTATTATCCCCTTGTCCAGATAGGATCTGAGCGGGAACATGCAGTTTACTCTGTCGCCGTAATATTTGATATACATTGCGGCGTTGTCTATAAAAAAGCCCGGATTTGACACTACCGTTACATTGGCTTTTTTGAGCCTGTCTATTATCTCATCATTTATTATGGCGCAGTGCTCTATCCTATGCCTGCAGGGTCTCGGGTTTAATTTCTGCGCTTTTTCTATCGACGAAAGTATAACATCAACAGCCTTATCTCCCACAGCGTGCGCCGTTATATTAAATCCGGCGTTATGGGCAGGAATTAAAACAGCATCCGCCTCCTCCTGCGTATAAAGTTGTATGCCCTCAAGTGCCGGGTCGTGCTCATAAGGCTCTGATACCGCGCAGGACGGTCCGCTGGTACTGCCGTCAATCAGGATTTTGACATGCCCCAGTCTGAAATGCTCATTGCCCAGTCCGCCTCTTATTCCAGTCTTAATAAAGTCGTTTACCCACTCTATCGTTTTTTCCTTGCCGCAGGCGTGATAAAGCAGCACATACATTCTGACATCTATAATTCCGGTCTCGCAGGCCTCCTGATAAAGCCCTATGGTGTCAGAGCCGTAGAAGCTGGCATCGTGAACACTGGTTATGCCGCAGCGGAGAAACATATCGTTGGCGGTCTTAAACGCACGCATATACTCTTCCTTTGTGTACATTACCTTGTCCCACATGTATGTGCAGGCTCTTTCCTTGAGAAGCCCTGTCATCTGTCCGTTTTCGTCAGTTACTACTTCGCCCTTTGCAAAGTTTTCGGGGTGTATGTCTCCCGCCTCCAGGGCTTTGGTATTATATACGCCCATATGCAGACAGGTCCTTGTAAGCTGCACAGGATTGTCAGGCGCAGCCTCGTCAAGCTCTGCTCTCGTAGGATGTCTGTCCTCCGCCAGCTTGCCCTGATCATAGCCTGTAGCTTTTATCCACGCGCCTTTGGGAAGCTTCTGCGCTTCTTCTCTGATTATCCTCTGTATTGACGGTATGTCGGGCGCTTTCTGTGCGCTGCAGTCAAGTATTACTGCGGCGTTCTGGCCTCTCATACCCAGATGACAGTGGGCATCTATAAAGCCGGGAAGCAGCGCCCTGCCGTTAAGGTCAATCACTCTGGTTTCAGGTCCCGTCCAGAGCTTCGCTCCCTCGTTGTCTCCCGTATACACAATATACTTATCTCTGACTGCTGCAGCCTGGCAGACTGTATTGTTTCTGTCCACAGTGACGACCGCCCCGTTTACAAAAACGGTATCAGCATACATTGACATGCTTCTGTTCATTTTGGCACCTCCGCAAATTTTCCGAATACGTCTACCGTTATCATACCACACATATTACAAATGCCGCCAGTATATTTGCAATTCAGCAAGTATATTACCCAAAACAGGCCGAAAAATTATTAAGCCCTCTCTGCGAGCCGGCAGAAAGGGCAATATACCGTTATTCTTTTTTAAGATATTTAACAAATTCTCTCTTTGTTCTCTGATAGTTGGCTCTGCAGATTGTAAGCTCTGTTCCGTTTGACATAAATATCGACTGATTTTCCATTGAGTCCACATAATCAAAATTAATGATATAGCTTCTGTGGCACATATAAAATCTGCTGTCGACTTCTTCATACAGATCTCTCAGTACTGCATTGTACTTAAAAATACGCTTCTGGGTGATCACCGAGGTTTCTCTTCTGTACTGTTCAATATAGATGATGTTCCTGAAAAAAACTCTGGCAACAAGATCCTTGTTTTCGATAATTAGATAGTTCCTGTTCATAGTCACCTCCCATATTATTTAATTTTTAGTAATTATATATTTTAATTACATAAAAATCTATATGCAAAAGCGACTATAATTCGACAAATTTCGACATTTAAGCTTTCGCAGCTTATTTCGGACAAAAAAAGCAGATACCTGCTGACAATAATTGCCTGCAAGTTATCTGCTTATATATTTTACAGCAATATAGCTGTAGAAAAGGCTCAATTATACCTTGTTTCAGTTATTTACTTACTCCAAGTCCTCACACCGTACTTGCACTGTGTAAGAACTGTCTGGCCTACAAGCTTATCTCCGTCATATACCAGAGCCTTTGCCTTGTAGTAGTACTTGGTTCCTTTCTTACCAACTGTGTTGATATATGTCTTGGAAGTCTTTGTTACCTTGCCTACATACTTTGATGCCTTCTTTTCTGATCTGTAGAACTTGTACTTAACTGTATAGCCTGCATCTGTCAGTGCCTTAACATCTCCTGATACTACAGCCTTGATGTTCTTCTTTGATGTCTTTGATGTTCTTACCTTAAGATTAACTTC
>CAKQOW010000013.1 GCA_934256595.1 uncultured Clostridia bacterium | reverse complement strand
CCGGAGTAAGGTCAGCAGTTGTTTTCTTATCTGCAGGATTGTTAGTTACATTGTCTGTAGCCGGAGGAACAACTGCTGCTCCGCCGCCAGTGTATTCGCTTTCTTCTACAACATTAACCTTAACAGTATTCACACCTGTTACAGTAGCTGGGATTTCATTCTCAGCTGTTAAAGTTCCGAACGCATAGCTTATTGTTCTTGCTTTTACATTTGCAGCGTTCATATAGAAGCTTACATAAGGTTTTCCATCTTTTGTATTATTCCATTTTTCTTCGCTCAGTGCAGCGTTCTTCCATTCACCATCATCATACTTATAGAATAACTGGGTATCTGAGTCTTTACAGTCTGCAGGAACAGCTATTCCTACCCATTTACCTTTTACGGCAGGGTCTTGTCCATTATAATGCTCTTTTAAGCCTTTAACTGTAATTGTTGCTGTATCATCGACATATGCTATGTCATATTTGCTGTATAAAGCATTGTCAGCAATAGGATTAGTTGCAGCATTATCGTGTAATGGCGCTTCTATAACAGTTGTCGGAGCAGCATTTACAGCGATTTTAACTGTATTAGTACCTCCTACATTATTAAACTTATAGCCTATTGAAGTTATATCTTTTGTTGCATAGTTCCAATACAGAGTTTCATAATTTACTCCGTCATTTGTCCAGTCAATGTTATCACCAGTACAATTATCTTCACCGATAGAAGTTCCGTTAACTGTCCAGTTTATTTTTGTTGCGCCTGCCGGTACAGGTACAGCAATACCTATCCATTTGCCTGTTACTGCAGGCTCTGCTCCGTTTGCGTGTAGCTGAGGCTTAACGTTTATAGTTATGTTTTCACCCGTATAATCAATACTATATCCTGCTTTTAAATCTTCTTTAGAAATATTATTATCTGTATCTGCTAACGGTGCAAGTACAACTCCAGCTCTATAAGCATCAAATGTTTCTACTTCATATTTTCCGTCTTCAGCCCAGACAATATGATTGTCTGCTAAATATGCACTAGGGTCTGATGAGAATGTACCGCCAGTAATTAAAGTAGTATTAGTTTCATTATCTCCAGATACAGTTTTATGACTTTCATTTATAGTATCTTTTGTTAACTGTGTAAAATCACCACCAGATATAGTTAACTTTAAACCAACATTATCATATGGGATTGCTACTCCATACTCGCCTTTAAAAGTTCCTCCTTCTATTTTTACAGCACCTTTGCAGGCAGCATAAATAGCACCATGGAAATAATTATAATTTGTGTTCCCGCCAGTCCAAGTACTTTCATAAGTGCCATTGTACACATTGTATGTTCCTGTTGCAGTATCGTGGTTACATCCTAAAGGAGCACAATAACTTATTACTGTTGGGCCTTCAGTTTCTGCATCACCAAGATTAACAACAGCACCGTTTGATGCATAAATTCCGTACAATCCGCAATCATCAGCACCGTTTCCTGCATTAATGGTTCCGCCAGTCATATTAAGAATTGAATTTTCACCAGTTATCACAAAAGCACAATTTGAATCTGTATAATCATTTTCTGTGTTATATTCAGCACTAAAACTTCCACCTGTTACATTTACAGTTCCCCTAGATACGATGAATTGTGCTGTTTTTGTTGTAAAAGTTCCTCCATTAATGATAAGACTTCCGCCTTCCTCAACCATAAAAGTTTTGAAGATTTCGTTTTTCTTTGTTGCTACTTTTTCCGACTTTACGGTTCCTTGTCCTTTTACAATAAGACTTCCACCTTCTTTTATAACAAAGTTATAACCGTCAGTTGTTATCGTCTTACCTGTAAGATCCAGAACTTCTGCATCTGAAATTTCTATATTCTGAGTTAATTTAATAACACCGTCTTCAGATGCAGCAGGCAAGGTAATATATTTTTCACCTGTCGCAAATACCCCCATTGGCATCATTGCCAATACCATAGCCATACTTATGACTATTGCCATTAACTTCTTCATTTTTTCTTACCCTCCTATCTACATAATAGATACTATTAGATTTTTATTTGCGTTTGTACGCATTTTTATTATACTCTGTCGTATTATACACGTCAATGTCGTTTTTTAAATTATTTTAATAGTGTTACATTTTGGCTAAACTATTCATATCAAAAAAAGGCGGTGAATACATTGAAAAGGTGTTTTGACAACACAGAACGAATAGAAAATTTATCATATGCAATAAGCTATTACAGAAAAAAGAAAGGCATCACTCAGGAAAACCTGGCAGAAGAACTTGGAATAAGCCGCCAGCATATTGCCTCAGTAGAAGCTCCCGGTATGCACAGAGGAGTATCTTTAGAATTATTGTTTAATATTGCAGATGTCTTAGAAATAGAACCTTATCTTCTTTTAAAATTCCACATAGAAAAATAGTTTTTTCCTACCATATTCCAGTTATTTATCTAATATCCCCAAAAACTGAAAGCGGACATAGCTGTCTCCTGCAGCCATATCCGCCATCTGTATCTTATCTATTTCCTTGTTAATGTTGTTTTCATTATAAGCTTATCCAGCAGCACCAGAAGAGACGGCAGTACAAACAATATCATTAATACGGATATTATCGTACCTCTGCCCAGCAGAAGCCCCACCTGACTTATGGCTATTTCAGAGGATACAAAGTGTACCACAAGTCCCGCTGTTATCAGTATAAGGCCTGATGTGAATATTGACGGCAGCGCTGTTTTGAGTGCATTTGCTATGGCGTCTCGCCGCTCCATGGTCCTGCGGCTTTCAAGATAATACGAGGATACCAGTATTCCGTAATCTATAGTTGCGCCCATCAGTATACATACCGCAACAATATAGCTCATAAAGAATATACTGCTTCCCGTTATATATGACATACTCATTGATATCCATATTGAGCCCTGAATAGCAAGCACCAGTATCACAGGAATTGAAAGTGATCTGAAAGTAAGAAGCACGATTATCAGCATTGATATCACCGTAAATATTGATATCAGCTTCAGGTCATGTGCAAATGATTCTTTGAGATCATAGGTTGTTATCATTTCCCCTGCGGCATAGGCATCATCGCCGTATACAGCTTTGAGTTCATCGTTGAACTGCTCTACAAATTCAAAGGATTTCTGACTCTCTACAGGTATGTTCACATTGATAAGGTATCTTGAGTAATTATCACCTCTGAACAGTTCCTTAGCTCTGCTTATGTCCTCTCTGGCCTCCTCAATATCAGTTCTTTTCTGTTTATCTATTCTGTCCCTCAGAAGCTCGTTTGTGTCCATATTATCATAAAGGAAGTTTACCATATTTTCGGCTGTTACAGGCTCTGCGCTGTAAAGTTTGCCCGCTACGGCATGTTTTATGAATATGCCGGAAACCTTGTCCTGACTTATCTGTGCAGTGCTGTCTGTTTTTATACTGCGCTGAAGCCTGCTTACTTTGCTGTATACCTGTTTGTAGGTATAGCTTCCTGTCCTGGAGAAAGTATCATATACGGTTTTCATATCGTCAAGCTGATCCTTGTTTTTGGAGCTCAGCATTGAGGATACCATACTGTTTGTCGTCATAAAATCGGTAATGACTGTTCCTCTGACGGAGATGTCAGGTATTCTTCCCTTTTCACCAAGGTATCTGATATAGAGCTGCTTTGCCTTGTCGTCTGATATACCCGCAGGTCTTTTGCCTGTAAGTATGTGAGCTATGTCTGCCGCGCAGTCTGAAAATTCATCATACGGATATGCCTTTGAGGCATCGTCAAGGACCTGCTCATAAACGGCTATCTGTTTAATCTGGTCGCTGCTTAGAAGTCCCATAACCTCAAGGTGCTCCATAAGATTGATATATCTGATTTTTTCGCCCTCAGGGCATACCTTTGCGGCAATATATGCGGCCTGAAGCTGCTGCACGCCGTACTGACCCGAAAGCATATTCTTTATATCTTCCTGTGAAAGCTTCTGATTGAATGTGCTTTCTATTTTGTCGATTGAAGCTGACAGTTTTTTGAGCTGGGCTGTGTTGCTGCTCAGTCTGTTTGATATAACGTAGTCCAGCATGACTTTGAATTTAACCTTGTCATTTCTGACATAGCCGTTTTCAAAGGCGTAGAGCCTGTATATGTTCTTTACATCAGTTCTGTTTATGTCGGCATATTGGCTGAGATTGCCGTAAAACTCTCCCGCCGTATTGCGGCCGCTCATAAGATTGTATATATCATTGATTTCATTTATGGTTTTGACAGTGTCACTGTTTATATAGTCTTTGGCATCGCTGTCTGTGTTCACCAGCTTCTGCGCATAGGATATAAATTCCGGCAGGGTCATTTTCACGCTGATTTCACCGTTGTACAGCTGATACATTGTGAAAAGCTGCTTTGCCTCTTTAGCTGATATGTTGAATTTATCCGCAGCATCTTTGATATGATACTGCTCAAGCACTGTGTTTTCATATGATGTATAGTCCTTGAGAACGTTTTTGCTCTCAAGAAAGTCTGCAATCTGCTTCTGCTCTGCGATGCTCTCCTCTTCTGTACCGGTCTTGTATGTAACCGCCACCTGATTGGTTATTCCAAACACCTTTTCAATCTGAGCCGAATCGGCAGCCGCTTCGTTTGCCGAAAACTCATAGGAATTATGCGCACTGGCAGCGCAACCTGCAATTACAAGCACAACTGCTATGGCGGTAACCGGGATTGCTTTTTTCATTGCAATGCCCGCCAGCATATTGCTTCTCAGTGAAATCGGCTTTTTCTTTGTTTTTTTGAGCAGCCGGTCGCACAGTACAATTACTCCCGGAAGCATTGCAAATACCAGTACTGCCGATATTACAATACCTTTCATAAGAACAATGCCTATGTCAAAGCCTATTTTGAAGTTCATAAATACGAGGGCAAACAGACCCGCTATTGTGGTAAGGGCGCTGCAGCTTACAGGGTTGAGGCAGTCTGAAAGCGCTATGCTCATCGCTTTTTTGTCATCGTGCACCTCAAGCTGCTCCTTGTGGTACCTGTTGAGCAGTATTATGGAATAGTCCATGGACAGCGCAAGCTGGAGTATGGCCGCAACCGAGTTGGTTATATATGAAATATCACCCAGGAATACATTGGTGCCTCTGTTGATTACTATTCCTATGCCCGCAACCAGCAGAAACATTACCGGCTCAAGCCATGAGGTTGCCGTAAGCAGCAGTATGATAAGAACTATGGCTATGCTGATTACAAGCATAATCGGCACCTGTGTCGTTATCTTCTCCTCCAGCACCTTTTTTTCGTAGCCGCTTCCTGCAAGATATGCGCCTCTGTCAGAGTATTTGCTTTTAAGCTGATCTGCCAGTGTATTAAGCTGCTCCGAATAGTCGTCGCCGTCTGTCGTTATTACAAACAGCGCGTTTCTGTCCTTGTAATAGTTCTCGTCGTCTGCATCGAACTTGGCGTTAAGCACATTGTCCATATCATTGATATCGTCTGCAATGCTGTCTGCCTCATCTGCGGAGATATCGGGTATCATCATCTGTATATTGCCTGTCAGCCCGAATTCTTTTTCCATAATGTCAAGGGCTATGGCAGTCTGTGTATTTTTGTCAAGGTATGAGGCGTTGTCATAGTTTACGCCTACCTTGCCCATGAGAAACGCGCATACTGCCGCCGCAATTAAAACAAATACAAGTATATATATTCTTAATTTTACTACTGTTTCTGAAAACCTGTTCATAAACACCTCTTAAAATCCCTAAATATTATATCCTTTGAAAAAGAGTTTTTTTCTCATTACCTCGATATCGCTCCTGTCGCAGTCAATCCCTGCAAATTCAAGAAATGATGCTATTACCAGTTCCGGACTCAAATTGGAGCTGCTGCCTGAATCAGCGATGAGTGTCATAATATAGTTATTGTTAACATATATGATGTTCAGAGATTTTATCATTCCCTTTATGTCTATTTCTTTAAGTTCCTTTGATTTTTTCTGTCTTTTCTTTGCCAGGACAGCAGGCTGCGCAAGATAGCCTGCCGTAAGCTCTGCTTCTCTGCCCTTAAAGCTTTTATCAACCGGTACTGCTATCAGATATTCTGCTTCAATACAGGCAGCGGCAAGGGTTTTACCCTGTTCAGGAAGTCTGATGACATCAGTTATTTCAATTCCCTCGGGCATTATAGCCTCAAGTCTTGATTTAATATCCGAAGCCTCCATAGCGCCTGCCGTTTCGATTTCAAGTATCTCTCCCATACTCTCATATCCCAGTGACAGCGGCTGCGCAAAGCTCATCTTGGGGTGCGGATTAAACCCCTGCGAGTATTTGAGCCTTATATCGCAGCGCTTCATTGCGCGCTTAAAGAGCCTGAGCATATCAAGATGTGATGTGTATTTGATATATCCGCGCTTGTTGAATTTAATTGCAAATCTGTTCATTACATCACCTCCGGCATACAGTCAGTATAGGCGTTCATACCGCAGCCGTTGCATTTAATTCTGCAGTCCGGCGTAAGCTCTCCCCTGAGAGCCTTTTGGTTTTCTCTGATGAGAAATGATTTGGTAATACCGCAGTCAATTATATCCCACGGAAATACCTCGTCATATTCACGTTTTCTGATTGTATAAAAATCCTTGTCTATGCCTGTGTTTTCAAATGCCTTATCCCACAGATCAGCTCTGAAATGCTCGCTCCAGCCGTCAAATCTGCATCCCAGATTGTACGCTTCAAGCAGGAGTCTGCCTACTCTCCTGTCGCCTCTTGCAAACACACACTCCAGCACGCTGGTTTCTGTATCGTGATAATTGAAAGTAACTCCCTTAATCGGACCCAGGCCTGCCATAAGATAGTTGTGTTTTTCCATAAACTCATCTTCACTGTCCTGAGGCTCCCACTGGAAAGGCGTCCAGGGCTTTGGCACGAAGTTTGAGGCGCTGACTGTAACCTTGACTCTGCCGCCCTTAGGTCCTTTAATCTGATAGTTCATATCAATTATATTGCGGGCAATCTGAGTTATTCCGTCAAGGTCCTCAAAGGTTTCTGTAGGGTGTCCCACCATAAAGTACAGTTTGATTACATTCCACCCAAGCTCAAAGGCCTGTCCCACAGATGAGTAAAGGTCTTTTTCGGTAATGCCCTTGTTTATTACATCACGCAGACGCTGTGAGCCTGCCTCCGGCGCAAATGTCAGCCCGCTTTTTTTGTAGCCCTGTATCTGCTCCAGCACGTCAAAAGAGAACGAGTCAAGTCGAAGTGACGGAAGCGACAGTGATACGTTGTTTTCCTTGCAGTATTTCATAAGCTCAAGGGCCAGCGGCTCAAAGCAGCTGTAATCGCTTGTGGAAAGCGAAAGCAGTGACAGCTCCTCGTGTCCTGTGTTTTCAAGCTGCTGCTTTGCTATGTCGATTATCCTGTCCTTGCTTCTTTCTCTTACAGGTCTGTATATCATACCTGCCTGACAGAATCTGCAGCCTCTGGTGCAGCCTCTGAACGTTTCGACAACCGCTCTGTCGTGTACCGTTTCTATAAACGGGATTATGTTGTTTACAGGGAAATTCACGTTTTCGATATCTTTTATTATTGCTCTTTTAACTCTCTCCGGCGCATTCTCATTGTTTGGAGTATAGGCTCTGACAGTTCCGTCCTCGTTGTATGAAACCTCATAAAAGGCCGGAACATATATGCCGTCAATTGCTGCCGCAGCTTTTTCGAGAAAGGCTTTTTTATCAAGGCCCTCTCTACGGCACTGGCCCCACAGGTTTACAAACTGTGGAAGCTGCTCCTCTCCGTCACCTATTAAAAATACGTCTATGAAGTCTGCAAGAGGTTCCGGATTGTACGCGCAGGGGCCTCCCGCAACAATCAGAGGGTCATCCTCGCCTCTCTCTGCGCAAAGCATAGGGATTTTACCCAAATTCAATATATTGAGTATGTTGGTATATGACATTTCGTACTGCAATGTAAATCCCAGTATATCAAGCTCATTAAGAGGCGTTTTGGTTTCCAGAGTAAAAAGCGGCATATCCGCCTGTCTCATAAGAGCCTCCATATCAGGCGCCGGTGAAAATACTCTTTCGCAGGCAATCTGTTCTTCCTTGTTGAGAATATTGTACAAAAGCTGCAGCCCCAGATATGACATTCCTATCTCATAGGTGTCGGGAAATGCAAAACCGAATCTGACATCGGCGTTTTCTTTTTTGATTGAATTGATTTCCTCGCCTATATATCTTGCCGGTTTTTCTACTTTTTTAAGAAGTTTTTCAAGTTCTCTGTTAAGCTCCATTTAATTATCCTTTCCCAGTGCTATATCATCTATGGATCTGCCGGTTACCTGCTCTATACCTTTTATAAATTCTCCGGCTTCCTGCTTTTTCTTTAGTATATTGTTTATGACGTCCTCTCCCGCGCCTTTTTTGCGCGCCTTGTTTATGACATAATCTATACGCTCATCAAGGCCCACATATCTGTCTTCCTTGACCAGCCTGTCGCCGAGGCACACCATATCGGTTTCATTTGCCTTATCTACCGGTGAAAACTCCGGATAAAACATATGCACCTTAATTATATCGGCCTCGTCATCATATCCAAGCTTCCTTGCTATGTCAGCTCCGACCTCCCAGTGCCTATCCTCTACTCTTGCTATATCATGTATAATTGCGGCTCCCTGTATCAGATCGATATCAAGGTTATATCCCGCTTTGTTAAGCGCCCTGCCTATTGCTACTGCAGTGTCTGTTACTGCTATGCAGTGTCTTACAACATGCTCAGGCGTACCGTATTCTTTTAACAGTTTAAGTCCTTCTTCTCTTGATAAACGTTTTTTCATTATTTTTGCCTCGCTGCTTTAGATTTTGACAATACATTATCAAGTATACCATATATGCGCAGTCAGTGACAGTTTTTTGACTCAAAAAACCGCATAAGTTTGATTCTTATGCGGTTTAAAACCAAAATATTAAAGCAGGATTTCCTCCAGATTATAGAAACCCGGCTCTCTGTTATAAAGCTTTGCTAAAGCTTTGCAGGCTCCCTCTGCAAATATCTTCCGGCTTGCTGCTCTGTGGGTTATTTCTATGGTTTCATCGTTTCCGAAAAACGATACTGTATGCGTCCCTGCCACAGTGCCGCCTCTAAGCGCGTGCACGCCTATTTCTCTTTTACTTCTTTCTCCTGTAATGCCCTGTCTTCCGTAAACCTCTGTTTTGGAATTGTCTTCATTCAGAATTGAGAGCATTGTCTTTGCGGTGCCGCTTGGAGCGTCCTTTTTTTTGCTGTGATGCGTTTCGGCAAGCTCCACGTCCCATTCACTCAGGTATTTGTTGGCCTCTCTTATGAGATGGTTCATAATAAGGATGCCGTAGGAGTAGTTGGTGCTGTAAAGCACCGGTATATGCTCTGCAGCTTCCTGCATATTGCTTATCTGCTCATCAGAAAGACCTGTAGTTCCGACAACAATCGGTATGTTCTTTTCGAGGGCGTATTTGAGCGCCTCATCGTGCATTGTATAGTGCGAAAAGTCGATTACAGCCTCGTCAGATAAAGCCTTACCCTCTCTTGCACAGTATACGGCGCTGCCGTCAAAGTCAAATATTCTGTTTACAGACATATCGGCTCTGACGTCTGCGGCAGCCTCTATCGCTCTGCCCATACCGCCATATCCGAATAAAGTGATATTAATCATTAAACAAGTCCCACCTTTGCCATAGATTCTCTTAATATTTCTCTGTGTTCATCTTCCATTTCACATAGAGGAAGTCTGAAGCCTCCCACGTTCATACCCATAAGGTTCATAGCCTCTTTTACAGGTATAGGGTTTACTTCTATGAACAGATTGTTTATGAGGTTCATAAGTCTGAGCTGCTCTGCAAGAGCTCCCTTTGTATCGCCGTTTAAGTATGACATAACCATATCATGTGTTTCTTTCGGCATTACGTTGGCAAGAACCGATATTACGCCTGAGCCTCCCATTGATAATACAGGAAGTATCACATCGTCATTGCCGCTGTAAATAGCAAAGTTTTCATTGGCGTATTTTGCAATCTTTGCAACATATGACAGATCTCCGCTGGCTTCCTTGATGCCTATAATTCTCTCGTGCTTTGAAAGCTCGCCGATTACATCTGCCGGAATGCTGCAGCCTGTTCTGCCGGGAACGTTGTATATGATAAGCGGAATGTCGATGGCGTCTGCAACGTCTGCAAAATGATGATACATTCCTTTTCTGTTCGCCTTGTTGTAGTAAGGTGCGATGTTCATTACAGCGTCTGCTCCCGCAGCCTGCAGGTCAAGACTCTTTTCGATTACGGTCTGGGTTGAGTTGGAACCGCTGCTGGCTATAACAGGGACTCTGCCTGCTACGCGCTCTACTGAAAATCTGCAGATTTCAAGGTCTTCCTCGTGTGACATTGTCGGAGATTCACTTGTTGTTCCCAGTATCAGAATTGCATCTGTATTGTTTGCAATATGCCAGTCTAAAAGCTCGCCCAGCTTTTCGTAATTAACCTTTCCGTCTTGTGTAAACGGAGTTATAAGCGCTACTATTGATCCTGTAATTCTCTTCATTTTTTTATTCCTCGTTTCCTTAAATTTATATTATCTGTTCATTGGATTCCAGTTTTTCCATATCGGTGTATTCTTCACGTCTGATTACACACCTTGCTCTGCCCTCTGATGCAAATACAACAGGAGGTCTTCCGAGCCTGTTATAGTTTGACGCCATACTGTATCCGTATGCGCCTGTAGTATTTATGACTATCAGGTCACCGGCATCTGTCTTTGGCAGCTCTGCGTTTTTAATCAGGATATCTCCCGACTCGCAGCATTTGCCCGCTATAACGTAGTTTCCTGCCATAGGAGCATCAGGCCTTGATATATTCTCGCAGCTGTATTCAGCTCCGTATAACGCAGGTCTGATGTTGTCTGCCATTCCGCCGTCTACAAATATATAGTTCTTGTCTTCGGCTGTCTTGCTGTAGCCTGCCGTATATACGCTGTAGCCTGCTTCTCCCACGATGCTTCTTCCCGGCTCTATGCTTATGGTTTTTAAATTCAGCTTGCGCTGTATCACCTTCTTTTCACATTCGCTGATTATGAGCGGGCATACTTCGTTTACAGGTATCGGCTTGTCAGCATCGGTATAGACTACTGCAAAGCCGCCGCCAAAGTCAAGCTCCTCAATTGTAATTCCGTATTCCTGCTGCATATGCGCCGTATAGTCCACCATAGTGTCTATTTCTGATACAAATGCCTCCCTGCTGAATATCTGGGAGCCTATGTGAGCATGAAAGCCTGTAAATTCAAGGTATTCGCACTGCTGTACTCTCTCCCATATGCGTCTTACCATATCCTCATTGTCTATGGATACGCCGAATTTGCTGTCTTTTCTCGCTGTTGTAATATATTCGTGAGTATGAGCTTCAATGCCCGGATTTATTCTGAGAAGTATTCTCATAGTTTTTTGGAATTTCTCAGCAGCCGCCGCTATGTCCTCTATCTCCGATATATTGTCTGCAACTATCTGGCCTATGCCATATTCAAAGGCCTCTGATATTTCCCTTGCGGATTTGTTATTTCCGTGGAAATATATTCTTGAAGGCGCAAGGCCTGAGGCTACGGCGCAGTGCATCTCACCGCCGCTTACAACATCGGCATACATGCCTTCCTCATTGATAATCTCAACCATAGCGCCGCACAGAAACGCCTTGGAGGCATATACAACTCTGGTTTCGAACATTTCAGATCTGAAATTGCCTGTGTATGTTCTTATCTGATTTCTCATCATATCTTCATCGTATATAATTACAGGTGTTCCTGTCTTTGCTGCTATGCTGCCTATATCCACTCCTGCTATCTTACCTGTTGTTCTCATTTGTGTGTTCCTTTTCTATAACATGTTCTTTAAAAATTCTTCGGTTGTCTTGGTTGAAAGATATGCCGGAGGTATGTCAAGCATTGTTCTGCAGCCTGTCTGTCCCTCCTGACTCATTCTGTATACTGCTCTTGCAACGGCTGTAAGCACTGAGCCTGTAAATTCAGGGTTTGAATCCAGCTTTAATCTGTACTCTATGATATTGGTGTTTTCGTCCTCAGGGCCTGTGCTTCCGCTGTGGATAACAAATCCGCCGTGTGCAAGTCCGCTGTGGTTTTTCTGCATTTCCTCTGCTGTGATAAATTCCACTGTTGTATCATAGTCTGCAAAGTAGTCAGGCATTGTTACGATTTTTTCTCTGATTTCTTCTCTGTCATAGCCGTCTGCCGCAACTACATAGCAATATCTTGTGTGCTTCTGTCTTGTTGTAAATTCAGGGTTTTCGCCGTTTCTGACTGCTTCAAGCGCCGCCTCAACAGGAATTGTGTACTGTCTTGCATCAAGCACTCCGTCAATTCTTCTTACGGCATCGGAATGTCCCTGTGATACTCCTCTGCCCCAGAATGTATAGGTGTTGCCCTCAGGAAGCACAGCATCTGCATAAACTCTGTTTAATGAGAACATTCCCGGATCCCAGCCTGCTGAGATTACCGCCAGCGTGTTGTGCGCAAGTGCCGCTTCGTTCACATCACCGTAGTGCTGTAAAATCTTAGGGTGAGTATCGAAGCTGTCAACTACATTGAAGTATTCTGCAAAGTGAGGTGTCTGAGCTTCAAGGTCTGTAGCGCTTCCTCCGCATAATACCATTACATCTATCTTGCCGACCCAGTCTGTTACTGTATCGACTGAAGCAACCACTGCGTTTTCGGAAAGAATATTGACGCTGCCCGGATCTCTTCTTGTAAATACCGCCATAAGCTGCATATCAGGAGCCTTGTTTACTGCACATTCAACTCCTCTGCCTAAGTTACCATACCCAATAATTCCTACTCTTATCATATTTATTACCTCCTGTTTAAGTGTTTCTAACTAAATAAAATACCGCCCTGGGTTTTCCCAAGACGGTTATAAAACAAATTGCTTTACATTCATCTCACAGGAAAACCAACATCGTCTCCCCATGAAAAAATATTCATAAGCAGACGTACTATCGTTTAACCTGTTTTTTTATGAAAGCTGATGTAATAGCAAAGTTCATCATTTTAAATCTGTTCCTTTCGTTTTTCTATGGCTAGATTATAGCACCGTCTTTTTTGTATGTCAACAGTTTTTTTGTTTAATTTAATAAAAAAATATATATTCTTTTATCTTTAATCAACAATTTCTATCTGACTCCTATGTTTCTCATAGTTTCCACCGCTGCGTCCGCAATGTCTGTAATGCTGTTATCATGCTCCATTGCAGGTATCACGCTGTCAAGATACCCTCTGCCGCTTCCCACCGCAAAGACGGCTGTAAATATCAGCGAAAGTATTATCTGAATTATTATGACTTTTTTCATATGAATATCTCCCGTAAAAAAATTAGAGAATGTATAATACATTCTCTAGTCTTCATAATATTCAAATTCAAAGTCTTTTATTCTAACTGTATCGCCTTCTTCAAGTCCTAAATCTATAAGGATATCCATTCCGCCCTGTTTTTCGATATATCTGTACAGATATCTGAGTGAGCCGAAGTCCTCAAAGTTGGTGGAGTTGAATATTTTTTCGAGCTGTTTGCCCTCAAGCACATAAACTCCGTCCTTTTCGTCATAATAGCCTTTGATTTTTCTGTATTCAGGGTCTTTGTTTTCGGTTTCAAAGTCAAACATTTCGTATTCGATAGGCTCAGCCTCTCCGTTTAACTCTACCTCTGCCAGAAGCTTTGCAGCCTCCTCAAGAAGCTCTTTTACTCCCATATTGATAGGAGCAGACACCGGAAATACCTTGTAGCCCTTGCCTTCTACGTATTCCCTGAATTTAATATAGGCAGAGTCGTCCTCTGATATGATGTCTATCTTGTTGGCAGCTACAATCTGAGGCTTTTTCATAAGTCTTTCGTCATATGACCTGAGTTCCTCATTTATTTTGTCAAAGTCCTCTATGGGATCTCTGCCCTCACAGCCCGATACGTCTACAACATGAATCAGCACCTTGGTTCTCTCTATGTGTTTGAGGAACTTGAAGCCGAGTCCCAGACCTTTAGATGCGCCCTCGATAATGCCCGCTATATCCGCCATGCAGAAGCTGGTGTTTGAAAGCTGCACTATGCCAAGGTTAGGGTCAATGGTTGTGAAATGATAGTTTGCAATCTTCGGTTTGGCGCTGGTGCTGACCGAAAGAATTGTGGATTTGCCCACATTCGGAAATCCTACAAGTCCAACATCAGCGATAAGCTTCATTTCAAGTATTACATTTCTCTCCTTTGCAGTGCCTCCCGCTTCTGCAAAGTTAGGCGCCTGTCTTGTACTGGTTGTATAGTGTACGTTGCCCTTGCCGCCCTTGCCGCCTTTTGCCGCAATAAATGACTGTCCGTTTTCGACAAGGTCTGCCATAAGCATTCCTGTTTCCTCGTCTATTACCATAGTGCCTACAGGTACTTTGATTACAAGGTTTTCTCCGGACTTGCCGTATCTCTTTTTTTTCATGCCGTTCTGTCCGTTTTCGGCTTCATATTTGCGTTTAAATCTGAAATCCATCAGGGTTCTGAGACTTAAATCCGCCTGAAATATGACGTCTCCGCCTCTGCCGCCGTCTCCACCGTCAGGACCGCCCTCGGGAACGAAAGGTTCTCTTCTGAAAGATACGCAGCCGTCTCCGCCTTTTCCCGATTTTATAAATATTTTCGCTCTGTCTACAAACATAATTCCTCCTTATTCAGGATGTTAAAAAACCCCCATCGTTTTCGGATAGGGGTTAAATAGCTGATTAGGCTTCTTTTGGATATACACTTACCTGTTTTCTTTTTTTGTCGTATCTTTCGAACTTAACAGCTCCATCGATCATTGCGAATAAAGTGTCATCTCCGCCTTTTCCTACATTGTTGCCAGGGTGGAACTTAGTTCCTCTCTGTCTAACTAAAATGCTGCCGGCAGTTACATACTGACCGTCTCCTCTTTTAACTCCTAAACGTTTCGACTCACTGTCTCTACCGTTCTTGGAACTTCCTACACCTTTTTTACTTGCCATGGATTTTACCTCCTTGCTCTAAATCTATTTAAGTGCTGCTTCGATTGTTTCAATCATAATAGCGTTAGTTGCTTTTTCATCAAGTTCTATGCCGTTTTCTTTAGCAAACTCGATTAACTCTGCTTTTTTCATTGATTTTAATGATTTTGCAGGTTTCTTAGCTTCAGTTACAGTTTCTGTAGCTTCTGCTGCAGGAGCAGCTTCTGCCTTAGGGGCTGCTTTAGCAGGCTTGTCTGTGCCAAGGCCTGTGATTTCAACCATAGTGTACGGCTGTCTGTGTCCCTGTTTCTTTCTGTAGTCTTTCTTGCTCTTGTACTTGAAGATTATAACTTTCTTGCCTTTGCCGTTTTCTGTTACTGTACCGAAAACTTTAACTCCATCAAGGAAAGGAGTTCCCACCCTGATATCAGCACCTTCACCAAGTACTAAAACCTCATCAAATTCAACTTTGTCACCAACGTTAGCGTTGAGTTTTTCGATAGTGATAACATCACCTTCCTGCACTCTGTACTGCTTCCCGCCAGTCTTAATTACTGCATACATAAATATTACCTCCTCTATCCAGTCTCGCCGTGTTAAGGCAGCCTAAGCTTTTAAAGCCTGTTCCGTGCGGCTTGCATACTCAGTCATTATAACAAAAGAAACCCCTGATGTCAAAGGGTTTCTGATGATTTTTTAATAATTTTTTAATAGTTTGTATTTCTTTTAATTTATTAAGAAAAAATCAGTTTTTTGTCCATATTCTGACGCCATATCTGCATTGCTTTAATTCGCTTTCTGCCAGGTTAAGAAACGAAACAGATGAAGAATCACCGTAGAGCTTTCCATAAAGAATAACTCTCACCTTGTAGTAATACCTTTTTCCGGCAATACCCTCTGTATTAATATATGTTGTTTCCGGTATTGTACGCCATGTTATATACTTTGAGGATTTTCTTACTGACCTGCAGTATTTATAGTAAATCCAGTAGCCTGCCTTTTCGGCCTCCTTCACAAGCTCCTTCAGTTCATCAGTCTGATTGACAATCACCTTGATATTCTTGTTGTGTGTCTTTACAGTTCTTACAGAAAGTTCAAGGGACATAACCTTTTGTGCAAGTGCGGATTCTGTTTCATTCAGTATAGGATATCCCTCGTCTGATATTTCCGTATGTGCATAGCATGTTGATGATGAAAACAAAATCAGCAATATCAGTATAATGCCTGTAATGCTCCCCTTTTTTATATTTGTGTTTTCAGGCATAGCTGGTCTCCTTTAGTTATATTTATCCAGAGCTTTAAGATATGCATCATAGGCCTCTGTCAGAGAATTGTACTGAATGCCGTTATCCAAAACCTTTTCATACTGAGAACTGTTATAAAGGTGGTCTGAGACTGCAACATATGATTTTCCTTTGTTTGTTGTCCGCTTGCCTGTCGTGGTCTCGGAAACGTAGTATTTTCCGTCGCCGGTCTGGATAAGCACAGGGATTTTCTTACCGGCTCCAACCTTATCTGTATCAAGAGATGTCCAGAAAAGATATCTGTTTGCTGCCTTATCTCCATCTCCGCTTCCCAGATATGCCCATGTGCATCCCGGCTGCTGAAGAAGCCGGTTGTTCTGTTTTTTAATCTGATCTTCGATGGACGGAATATATTTGGAATCAGGGCAACGTGAATCAAATTCAAAATTAGGGTTCTTATTGAAGATGTCATTCTTCCAGAAGTCAGTATCATAAAGCAGAGAGAAAAACTGCGCCGCAGTTATTCCGGTGTCAAACGGATATTCTGGCACTGACGAATCTGTTTTGCTGCTCCATGTAAACACTGCGCCGCAGCTCTCGTTATATGAAACTTCACAGATTCCGCCTGCAACAGGATTTCCCTTCCAGTTATCCGTATCGCCCTGATTTTTGTAATGGATTATACCTCCGATGTTCACCGGATCCATAGACTGCCATCCGTCTTTTTTCTGGTTTAAATGTACGATCTTCACTGTTGCGACTTCACCCAAATTTGCAGATGTCATCACCTCCGCATAAGCCGCGCGTACATTTGCAATATCAACGCTTTCTCTGCTCTTTTCCAGTGAATTTGAAAAGACCGGAATGCCTATTGATGCAAGAATTGAAATAATCGCTACCACAATCAAAAGTTCTATGATCGTAAAGCCACGATTTTTGTTTTTCATTTTCTTCACCCCATAAAAAATAATATCTTATTATATAGATGAGTAATATATATTTCAAAACAAAAAACCGCTGTTAACGCTGATGTATCAATGTTTTCAAGCGGTTTGACATTGGTCGAGGCAGCAGGATTCGAACCTGTGGCCTTTGCGTCCCGAACGCAACGCTCTGCCAAACTGAGCTATGCCTCGATAACTTTAACAAACTAGATTATACAACAAAGACCATTTAATAGCAATACCCTTTGGAAAAACAGCAGAGATGAATTTCACCTCTGCCGCATAGTTTCCTAAATATTCTCTGCCTTAACATATGTACCTGTAATCCAGCCTGTTTCTGTCTTGCCTGCAACCTTTAATTTTACCTTGTACCAGCTTTCTCCATTCACTTTCTTTTCAGCATAAATTGTCAGCCTCCTGCCCTTAGGCACCGTGGATATAAGCTTACCTGCCGTTCCCGGAGATTGCCTCATATTAATTACTTCCGCAGTTGTACCTTTTTTGGTGATTTTAAAATACTCGCCAATCATATACCCGCTGTACTTATGACTGCCGTTTGTATATCTCACCTTGTACCAGACGTCACCTGCGCTGTCTCTAGTGCTTGCAAGTATTGTAACTGTCCTGTTCTTTGGGAGCGCAGTAATTACAGAATATGATGTGCCCGCATGGCTTCTCATGCGTATATCGCTTTCGGTTGTTTTGCCGTATCTGTCATACTTGGGCAGTGCTGCAGCGGCAAGCTTTGATGATTTGCTGCCTCTTTTGCCGTCTTTGTATGCGCATACTCTGTAATAATATTCTCTGCCCTGTGTCAGACTCTCGTTTGTATATTCGGTACTGTCCGTGCTGCCTATCCTGCTGTAGCTTCCGCCATAGGAGTCTGCTCTGTAGATATAATATCCGTCAGCATCCGGCACCTTGTTCCATTTAATTGTAACCGAGGATACTGTACGGCTCTTTTGTGAAGCTCCTGTGACCTTGGCTAACGAAGGAACCGGTGCAGGATCAGGTGTCGGTGTTGGTTCCGGTTCCGGTGTCGGCGTCGGGTCTGGTGCAGGAGTATCTCCGAAGTATGTACCGTCATCATACCAGAAGTTGCAGTCTGCTCTGCCAGGTATACCGTTTACCTTGCCTGAGCTTGTGTACTGCCATGAAACATGAGGATATGCAAATTTAGACTTTGTATTGTAATCCGCTATCCAAATGCCGTATCCTCCAGATACGAATTTTTCCGGATACAAATAATAGTTCATGAGATTACGGTATGTATATACCATAGGTGTATAGCCTGCCTCTTTAATTCTGTCCATAAAAGCTATACATATGTTTGTAGCTTTACCTCTTTTGTTTTTGAGAGCTTTTGTAATTCTTGCGCCCGTATGATACTCTATGTCAAAGAACACGGGAAGCTCAACATTGTAGCCTGCTATACGGCTTAACACATAGTCTGCTTCTTCAACAGCCTCCTTCTGGCTGATAGCTCCCGAATAGAAATATACTCCTACTTTAAATCCTGCCGCAAGCGCACCCTCCATATTCTGATAAAACCAGTCATCCTCTTTGAATTTACCTGACTCAAGTCGCCTGCATCCCACTCTGATTATCGCATATTCAACGCCGTCTTTTTTGGCTTTTTTCCAGTTGATTTTGCCCTGATGCTCTGACACGTCCACTCCGTGATGAATATTGAGGCCGTCAGCAATGTCACTGTGGGTATATGTGCCTGATATAAAGGGGCTCTTGGAAGTTGATGACGCATGAGAAACAAACGGTATCATCGTCATTATCAATACTGCTGATAAAATAACTGCTAAAACTCTCCTGCTCAAAATACTGCTCCTTAATTGTGATGTTTAAATATATTATTCTATAATAACTCCGTCCTCATCGACAACCAGAGCTTCCTCTGCAGGCACCGCCTCAACAGGTCTCAGTGTATCAAGGATAAGTCCCTCTATCCTGTCCATAATATCAGGATTTGACTGCAGATATGTCTTGACATTCTCTCTGCCCTGACCGATTCTCTCACCGTCAAAGCTGTACCAGGAGCCTGCTTTCTCAACTACGCCGTTTTCGACTGCGCAGTCAAGAATATCTCCTGCCTTGGAAATTCCCTCTCCGTACATAATATCAAACTCAGCCTGTTTGAACGGAGGCGCAACCTTGTTCTTGACAATCTTGACTCTGGTTCTGTTGCCGAGAACAGAGTCTCCTGATTTGATGCTCTCTATTCTTCTGACGTCCATTCTCATTGTCGAGTAGAATTTGAGCGCTCTGCCGCCTGTGGTGGTTTCGGGATTGCCGAACATCACGCCGACTTTCTCTCTGAGCTGATTGATAAATATAACGGCTGTCTTGGATTTGTTAATAGCTCCTGCAAGCTTCCTCAGAGCCTGCGACATCAGTCTTGCCTGAAGTCCCACATGAGAATCACCCATCTCGCCCTGTATCTCAGCCTTCGGTACAAGAGCTGCAACCGAGTCTATAACTATAACATCGAGGGCGCCGCTTCTGACAAGCATCTCGCATATCTCAAGAGCCTGTTCGCCTGTATCCGGCTGTGAAACCAGAAGCTCATTGATGTCAACGCCTAAATGCTTGGCATATTCAGGGTCAAGAGCATGCTCCGCATCTATGAATGCAGCCTTGCCGCCTGTCTTCTGGGCCTCGGCTATGATATGAAGCGTAAGCGTTGTCTTACCTGAGGACTCAGGTCCGTATATCTCTATAATCCTGCCTCTTGGAACTCCACCTATGCCTGTTGCAACGTCAAGTGTAATAGAGCCTGTCGATATCGCCTGTATGTCTGTAAGGGCATTGTCATCTCCAAGCTTCATAATCGCTCCCTTGCCGAACTGCTTCTGAATCTGCAGCAATGCGGCATCTAAAGCTTTGTCTTTCTCTGTATTTGAAACTGCCATATTATAATCCTCCATATTCCGAACAAAAGTATGAACATTTGTTCTCAAACATATAATACAATATTGTTTTGGAAAGGTCAAGTATATTTTTGAAAAATGTGCTGTATATATTTTACACCTTTGTCGAATTATTGGCAAGAAATAATTCGATTAATCATATCAAACATATTCAGCATAGCTGTGTTTCTGACAAGGCTTCTGAGCGGTCTGAACGCGTGTATCTTCCTGACCTCCACTTTGTCATCAAATACAACCCCTATATACACAAGCCCAACAGGTTTTTCGTCAGTTCCGCCGCCGGGTCCCGCAATACCTGTAACCGATATGCACAGTCTGCTTCCGGAAACTTTCTGGAGTCCCAGCGCCATTTCTCTTGCTGTCTGTTCGCTTACCGCGCCGTATCTGTCAAGAGTTTCCGGGCTTACTCCCAGCTCCTCGATTTTGGCTCTGTTGCTGTAGGTCACAATGCCTCGGTCAAATACTGCCGATATGCCTTCTATATCCGTAAGAGTTTTGGCAAACAGGCCTCCCGTGCAGCTTTCGGCGCATGAAATTGAAATGTTGTTTTCAAGAAGTCTGCGTCCCGCAACCTGATAAAGCTCTTCATCATCTAAGCTGTATATGTATTCGCCTACAAGCTCCTGCACCTTTGATGTCATATCGTCAACCGCCTGCTCGGCTTCCTGCAGGGTTTTGCGCTTGGAAGCGACTCTTACGCAGGCCTCTCCCTCTTTGGCATATGTGGCTATTGTAGGATCTGTCTGCGCATCTATAAGCGGCAGCAGCTCTGTTTCAAGCTGTGATTCTCCTATGCCAAAGGTTCTTATCTGTCTGTAATATATTACTTCCTCTGATTTTGACTCGAGATAAGGCTTTGCTTTTTTGATGAACATATTGGTCATTTCTCTTGGAGGTCCCGGCAGACATATGGCAGTCTTGCCGTCTATCTCAAGGGCAAATCCCGGCGCTGTTCCCTGATCGTTATCAAATACCTCTGATTTTGACGGAAGCCACGCCTGCTTGTAGTTGTTTTCGGTCATTTTGCGTCCGCGTTTTGTCATTACCGCTTCAAGCGCCTCAAGGCTTTTCTGATGAAGCACCAGTTCATCTCCCATGGTTTCACATACTATTTCCTTGGTAAGATCGTCCTGTGTAGGTCCGAGGCCTCCTGTCGTGATTATAAGATCGCAGTCCTTGAATGCAAGCTCGATAATCTCTTTAAGACGCTCCGGATTGTCGCCTACCGTATAATGATACATAACGTCAAAGCCCATTGCATTAAGCTGCTGTGAAAGGTATACGGTGTTTGTATTTACCACCTGTCCGAAAAGTAATTCTGTTCCAACGCTCAAAACCGCCGCTCTCATAATGCCTCCTTTACATTGAAAAGACTGATCTGTTCTTTGCTATATATTCTATTCCCGAATAGACTGTCATAACCAGAGAAGCCCACAGGAATATGTTTCCTATTGTAAGTATTATGCCGATTTCAGGAAGTGTTACCGCAAGCAGCAGCACGGGCACTGCTATCATCTGCAGTACTGTCTTGATTTTGCCGCTCATGCCTGCTGCAATTACAAGACCCTCAGATGCTGCAACTGTTCTCATTCCCGCTATTGCAAATTCTCTTGCAAGTATGATTATTAAAATCCACGCAGGGATTATGCCGTCCTCCACCATAAGACAGAAAGCTGAATAAACCAGTATCTTGTCTGCCAGAGGATCCATTATTTTTCCGAAGTTTGTCACGAGATTGTATTTTCTCGCTATTTTGCCGTCCAGCATATCCGTAAGTGATGCAAGTATGAAAATTATAAAGACGGGAAGATAAAGCTCAAGTATGTAGCATACCACAAAAAACGGTACTGCTATCATTCTTCCCATTGTAAGCTTGTTGGGTAAATTCATATTATACCTCCGTTCCTGCCAGATCATAGTCAAAGGCATCATCTATATGCACCATAACCATATCGCCCGGCCTGTGTTCCTGTTTACCTGTAAATATCACGGCGTTGTCGATTTCAGGCGCATCGTATCTGGTGCGTCCTATATAGCTTCCGTCCTCGTCGATTTCGTCAACTATAACCTCCTGAACCGTATCTATTTTGCGTCTGTTTTCTTCGAGGGATATTTCCATCTGGAGCCTCATAATGCTGCCTGCGCGCTCCTCTTTGATTTCTTCGTCTATCTGGTTTGGCATCTGTCCTGCGACAGTTCCCTCCTCCTGCGAGTATGCAAATACTCCGAGTCTTGCAAATCTCTGTTCCGCCACAAAATCATAAAGAGTATCGAAGTCCTCCTCGGTTTCTCCCGGAAATCCTGTTATGAGGGTAGTCCTTATGTGAATATCCGGTATCTGCTCCTTTAGCTTTGCTATCTTGTCCGTAATGGATCTGTTTGTTGATCTTCGTTTCATAGCCCTGAGAATATTGTCCGATGCGTGCTGAATAGGTATGTCAAGATAGTTGCATATCTTGTCCTCTTCTCTGATTGTCTGTATCAGCTCGTCGGTAATTCTGTCCTCATAGCAGTACATCAGTCTTATCCATCTGATGCCGTCTATCTGACAAAGCTGTTTCAGAAGCTGCGGAAGTCTGTATTCACCGTAAAGATCATATCCGTAATAGGTGGTATCCTGAGCTATCAGTATAAGCTCTCTGCAGCCTGCCTCCGCCAGCGCTCTGGCCTCGGCTATAACCGCCTCCTGTCTTTTACTTCTGTAGTTTCCGCGTATAAACGGAATAATGCAGTAGGCGCATCTGTTATTGCAGCCCTCCGCTATTTTGAGAGTGGCGCTGTACATACTTCCGTCCGCTCTGACTTTAACCTCAGGCAGCTCTGTTTCGGTACATGAATTTGCTATGATTTTTCGCTCTTCAAGGCTGTCAAGAAGCCCCGGCAGCGCCTCGTAGTCATTGACTCCGAGAAATGCGTCAACCTCCGGCATTTCATCAAACAGCTCGCTGCTGTATCTCTGTGAAAGACAGCCCGAAACTATGAGTTTTTTGCCGTACTGCTTGTAGTCCGCCATTTCAAATATGCGGTCTATGGATTCTTTTTTGGCGTCATTAATAAATCCGCAGGTGTTTACCATAATAACATCAGCCTCCGACGGCTCTGTTGTAAGTGTATGTCCGCTGTCCTCCAGTATTCCCGCGGCAGTTCTGCTGTCATAAAAGTTCTTGGGACAGCCAAGTGTATCAATGTATATCTTCATCTGAATTTTCCTCTGGTAAATTTTCGTTTATATTGTGCAGCTCCTCCTCGGTCATAAATACCTGTCTCGGTCTGGAGCCGTCCTGAGGTCCCACAATGCCTCGTTCTTCCATCATATCTATTATTCTGGCCGCTCTGTTGTAGCCTATTCTGAAGCGTCTCTGGAGCATGGATACCGAGGCCTGACCGCTCTGTACCACAAGCTCTATGCAGTCAGGGAGCAGTTCGTCGCCGTCGTCTTCTTTCATTTCAGGCGGCATATCTGTCTTTTCGATGGTATTTATAACGTCGCTTGAGTATTCAACCTCCTGCTCCTGATCCTTTACAAATTTGATTATGCTGTTAACTTCGCTGTCCGATATGAAGCAGCCCTGTACTCTTACAGGCTTGCCCATGCCAAGCGGATTGTAAAGCATATCGCCTTTTCCGACCAGTTTTTCCGCTCCGCCCATATCTATGATGGTTTTGGAGTCGTGGACAGAGGATACTGCAAAGGCTATTCTTGACGGTATGTTTGCTTTGATTACGCCTGTGATTACGTCAACCGACGGTCTCTGGGTCGCAACGATAAGGTGCATTCCCGCAGCTCTTGCCATCTGCGCCAGTCTGCATATGGATTCCTCAACCTGTGACGGAGCCGCCATCATAAGATCCGCAAGCTCGTCAATGATTATTACTATCTGAGGCATTACAGCGTCAAAATCCTTTTCGGCTTTTTTCTTGTCATTATACCCTTCCAGATTTCTTTCGCCCTCTTCTGCAAATTTCTTGTAGCGGTCGTTCATTTCGGCAACGGCCCAGTTAAGCGCTGCCGCAGCCTTGGTGGGTTCTGTAACAACCGGAATCAGAAGATGCGGTATGCCGTTGTAATTGCCAAGCTCAACCACTTTCGGGTCTACAAGCACCAGCTTAACCTCATCAGGCTTGGCTTTGTATAGTATGCTGGCTATAATGCTGTTGATGCACACGCTCTTGCCGGAGCCTGTAGAGCCTGCAATAAGAAGGTGCGGCATTCCCTTGAGATCGCCGACTACAGGTTTTCCTGATATGTTCTTGCCTACTGCAAAGCTGATTTTTGATTTGGAGCTTTTGAATTCTTTTGAGTCAATTATCTCTCTGATATTTACTGCATTTATTTTGTCGTTTTCGACTTCTATGCCTACTGCGGCCTTGCCGGGTATAGGCGCCTCTATTCTGATGCTTTTGGCTTCAAGGTTAAGGGCTATATCGTTGGAAAGTCCCACAATGCTGCTTACTTTGACACCGGGTCCCGGGTGTATCTCATATCTTGTAACCGTAGGTCCCGGAATTGCATCTACAACCTTTGCGTCCACATTGAAGCTGTTTAATGTTTCTTCAAGCTTCCTTGTTTTTTCGGCAAGGTCTGTAAGATCTGCGCCTTTGCCTGACGGTTTTTTGAGCAGGTCTATAGGCGGCATTATGTATTTTGCAGCTGGCTTGCTCTTATTAAACTCTTTTGAATCAAGAGTTGCCGCAGCCGCCTGCGCATTTGATATCTTTTCGGGTTTTTTGACTTCCTCTGCCGGAGCTTCCTCCTCTGCAAAGCCTCTGCCCTCAACAAAGCTGGCGTTTTCCTCAGGCACCTCTATCTCAATCTGCTGCTCTGAAACATTGTCGTTTTCGTCAATATTATCACTGTAATTTTCATATGAGCCTGTATATCCTGTTTCCTCATGACCCATATCGCCCTCGGAATATCCGTCGTTAAGACCATAACCCGGCGAAGCAAGGCTTTGCTGGCTGCCGTCAAGTCCAAAGCCGTCCGCTTTGCTCTCTCCGCCTTTGCCTCTTGCAAGGGAGTCGTCTATCATATATTCCAGAATTTTTCTCTGGCTGTCCGATATGCGCGCTTTTTTGATGGCTCTGCTCATTTTTTTGTAGTCGGCTGGCTGATATACCGATGCTGCCGGTCTGACCGACGCAGGCGTCTCCTGTTTTGCCGGGGTTATTTCAAGCTGCTGCGCTGCCTCTTTTACAGGCGGAAGCTGTTTTGTCTCGGTGTTCTGTCTTTTTTCTTTTTTGATGCGCCTTTTTTCAGCTCTCTCTTCGGATTTTTCCTGCCAGTTGACCATACCTGCATACGGCTTGTCGGCTATAAGGATTACGGAGATTAAGGCCACTACTCCGGCAAATATGTACGCGCCGGCAACGCCTATGATTTTTACGAGAAGAATTGCAAAAATCATGCCTAAGACTCCGCCGTTTTTAAGCTCTGTGCCCGCAGAATATATATCTCCAAGTCCCAGTATAGGCACTACCGGGTCCTTGACGTCTACAAACCGTACAGAGTTTCCTATCGCTATATCAAAGAAAAGAACTATAAAGAATATAGTAGACAGTGTGCTCAGGATTTTTGTTCTGCCGGCAAGCATAAGCCCGCCGTAAAGCAGAAGATAAAACGGCAGCGTATATGCAATCACGCCAAAACAGCCCTTGAAAAAGCTGCCAAGGGCGTCTCCGATTACTCCCGTAACGCTGAAAAACATTGCGATTGCAAGAAATATTCCCACCGCAATTATTACAAGAGCCTGTATTTCTCTGACCTTGCGGAGCTGGTTTGCATCAGTTTCCGAAACCGCAGACTGTTTTTTATTTTTGTTTTTTGTTCCCGGCGGTCTGCCGGGTGATTTTTTCTTTTGTGCCATAAGCTGTCCTCTATGATAAAACTGCGTATATTACCATTGCGATTCCAAGTGCCCACGTATAGAATGAGAAATAAGTCAGTTTTTTGTTTGAAACTATTTTAATCATACCCTTGATTGCAAAAAGTCCCGAAACTGCTGAAACAACAACTCCCACTACAACGGGGATAATAAGGCTTGAATCCATTCCCGCCTCAAATGCCGCAGGAGCTTCAAGTATTGCAGAGCCTAAAATCGGCGGTATTGATATGAGAAATGCAAATCTTACTGCCCATTCTCTTTTGAGTCCGCAGGCAAGGCCTCCCACAAGAGTTGTTCCCGATCTTGATATTCCCGGCGCTATTGCAACTCCCTGCAGAAGTCCCACTATGAGAGCGTGTTTGAATTTAGTGTTTCTGATGTTGTTGATGCCCTTGCCGTATTTCTCTGCAAACCACAGCATCGTACCTGTAACAAGCAGCGCTATGCCTATTGCAAGCACTGAATTATATAAGGCGGCAAACATATCGTTAAACAGTACCCCGATTATACCTGTAGGTATTGTGGCAACAATTATAAGCCAGCACATTCTTCTGGTGGCGTTTTTGTTGACGTTAAGACTTCTAGTTGTAATAAGGTCCTTGATGCTTGCGAAAAATTCATATATAAGACCAAGTATATCTCTCCAGTATACTATGCATACTGAAATCAGTGTTCCTACGTGTAAAAGCACCGCAAACGGCAGCACGCTGTCCGGATTCATACCGAAGAAATGCTGTGCAAGTGCAAGATGACCCGAGCTGCTGACAGGCAGAAACTCCGCCAGTCCCTGAATAAGCCCTAATATTATCGCCTGAATTAAATTCAAAATGTATACCTCCTGATGATTATATTCATACCTAATAATTATACCACAACCGCAGGGGTGTTAAAAGATGTTAAATATATATTCTTGCCTCGTTGATTTTATTGAACAGACTGCCCAAATACCTCAGTTTTATTTTTATCTCAATAAAAAAGGTCTGTGAATTATACACAAACCCTCACTCTGCAATATCTTTTTCAATAATTTTCCCGTTAACTGCCGCAGTTAAAGCACCGTCCTTGTCCCTCAGTTGTTCAACTCCTCTTTTTTATCGAAATGCCGGTCTTTTCTCCAGTCATATCTGTCTTTAAGTATATTCAGTTTCTCGCCGTTAATAACAGCTTCGTAGTCACCGGTCCACTTTATTTCCGCACTGCTCCTGCGGTAGCACCAGTAGACATTTCTTCGTTTCCCGTTATCGGTGTTTTCGGTTTCTGCTCTTACGGCATCTGCACTCAGGCTGCTGTAACAAAGATAAACATTTACTCTGTATTCTCCGGTAGGATTATTGCTCGAATACAGATACTCTCCCTCAGGCAGTCTGCTCATTGATCTGAAAAAGTAAAAAAACAGACCGTAAAGCAAAAGCGCAGCAGCAATAATTACTATTATACACCGGAATACTCTCTTATTTTTAAATTCCGAAAGAGACTTCATCATACTGAATACCCATGATCCTGCAGGTACTTTTACTCTCTGGCAAAGCCGCAGCGTTCAAGAATTTCAGCGGCTTTTTCGGCAAATTCAAAATTTGCTCCCCAGCTTATATTAAGAAGTCCCTCGCCGCCGCCAAAGCCTGTAACATCAGCAGTCTGCGACTCTTCTGACTCTGTCAGCATAACCGTAAGTCCCGCACAGCTTCCGTTTCTGAAATAGAACTTCTCAAAATTAAGAAGTATGATTTCTGCATTTCCCGCGGTTCTGCAAGTCTCTGAAATAAGCTCTGCATTAATACTGCTTTTCAGAAGCGCGGATACCTCGCTTATCCTCTTTGTGAAATTGCCGTTTAACTTATACACCGTACTGCTCATACCGTTACTCCTCCAGATATCTGCTGTCTGAACTGTCACCTTTATATATCCTGTTTCTTAATCTTGAACCGGCAGTTGAAATCGCTCCCAGCTTTTTTCCCGGCAGCTTCAAATCAAGTCCGAGTATAACATTTATTATCCATATAAACAGCACCAGCGTAAGCACAGGGATTACACACGACGTTATAATCAGAAGCGCCGCCGCCTCAATGAAATTTCCGAGAGCATTTTCGGCTTTTCTGACGATTTCCGAAACGCCTCCCTTGAGGCTGCTGAGCCATTTTGAAACAGCGCTTTCGTCCTTGCCCGCATTGCTGTTTAAAATCTCTGCCGTTTTATCTGTTTCCTGTATATTTTCTTCTATTGATACCGAATACGTTTCCTCGATAAATCCTGTAACCCATGTGCTTGCAGGAACCAGAAGCACCAGACACAGTCCTAAAACAACTGCTTTTCTGGCAATCCTAAGACACCGCTCGCTTCGCGTATACAAAAATACGGCAATCAGCAGACACGCCAGCGGAATAAGCACTCTGAAAGCTGCAATACCTGCAAAGACAAGCATATATTTTTCCAGAAATATTGCGCACAGGACAATCATAAAGGTTGAACTCAAATCCGCCAGTTTGTCGGCCAGCGGAGTTGCAACATCTCCCGGTATTATCGTAAGTCCTGTGGATATCGCAGCGGCAGATGCCGTCATTGCCAGAACACTGTTTCTTTTTTCATCAAGGGTTTCTATAGTCTTAGCATATGTCTGCGGAGACGAAAAATGCTCTGCAAGCACTGTCGCCGAAACTGCCCCTATCGCTATTATAATTACTACAGCAATTACTCTTTTTAATCTGACGTTCATAGCTGATTATCCCCGCATATCTAAAGTTCAAGCTCATACATTGTCATTGCCAGCGCTGCAATTCCCGCAGTTTCCGTTCTGAGTATGGTTTTGCCCAGACTGACACATTCATATCTCCTGAGGTCCTCTGCCTCGCTGTCTGAAAATCCGCCCTCAGGACCTATTACTATGGCAACCGTCTCAGGCTTATTATTGAGATTTCTAAGTGAGTCCTTGATTGTATTGCCGGTTTCGTTTTCATATGGAAACAGCACTAAATCAAAATCCTCAAGCATATCCATCATTTCGCTGTGATTAACAGCGTCTGCAATAGCGGGAACAATTCCTCTCCTGCACTGCTTGCAGGCCTCATCGGATATTTTTTGCCATCTCTCTGTTTTTTTGCCAATCTTGCCGTTATCATTAACAACGGTTCTTTCCATAAATACAGGCACAATGCTGTCTATTCCAAGCTCGACGCATTTCTGAACAATCAGGTCCATCTTGCCTGCCTTAGGTATGCCCTGAAACAGAGTAACCCTTGTCTCTGGCTCTCTTGCAAAGCTCTGCTTGTCGGTAATTCTAAGGGTCACCTCTGTAGCCGTTATTTCCTCTATGTCGCCCTCATATTCCCATTTCTGTCCGTCTGAAATCTCAACGGTATCTCCCGGCTTTAATCTCAGTACCTTTTTGATATGGTGAATATCATCGGCATCAGTAATATATATATATTTATCCGAAATGTTTTCGGGCTCTGTAAAAAATCTACTCATTACTGCTTAAGTATGGCCGCAACAGTGCACCATTCTCCTTTTTTCAGAATTTCTATAATCTCAAATCCGCAGCGTTTCAGAGTTTCGCACACTTCATCTTCCTTGAAATCTATTATCCCTGAGGATATATATATGCCTCCGTCCTCAAGATGCTTTGCCACGTCCTCTGTCAGCATCATCACAAGGTCTGCCATAAGATTTGCGACAACAATATCGGCTCTGTAGGATACGCCTTTGGTGAGATCGCCGTATCTTGTATCCACATACTCCGATACATTATTAAGCTCTACGTTCTCCTTAGTTACCTCGACTGCAACAGGGTCTATGTCTATTGCAAGTATATCCCTGCTTCCAAGAAGCGCCGCCGCTATCGAAAGTATGCCGGAGCCGCAGCCTACATCAAGAACCTTATCTCCCGGCTTCATATATTTTTCCATAAGCTGTATGCAGCCTGAGGTTGTTTCGTGGGTACCCGTACCAAATGCCATACCGGGATCTATCTCTATCACAAGCTCCTTCTCACCTGCCTCGTAGTCCTCCCACGTAGGCTTAATCACTATTCTGTCTGTGATTTTGGCAAGCTTGAAGTATTCCTTTCATTTATCTACCCAGTCCTCATCGTCAACGATATTATCCTCAACATACAGTCTGCCCAGCTTGACGTCCCAGCCGAAAAGTCCCTCCATTTCCTTGCTCTTGAGCATCATCATCTTGAGCTTGAGCTGCTGAAGCGCCGCTCTGCCCTCCTCACTGTCGTCAAAGTAGACTATAACCTTGTGTTCTGTGTTTACAGGAAAAGCTTTCTCGTCAACATAGTCCCACTCATAGCCCTCTTTTTTGTCCATAATGTTTTTGATTTCATCGGGGTCCTCAACTGTAGCTCCCTCAATTCCCATCTTGAGAAGCTCTGCAGTAACCTCCTCGACTCCTCTGCTGTTTGTAAATATTTTTGCTTCGATATATTTCATATGATTTCTCCCTCGTTTTAATTTATAGCTTGAAATATTATATACTATTGCTTACTGCCATTTCAACATTGTTATATAATTAAGTCAAAAAACTTCACACCGGAAACCGTATATACTACAGTCTCCGGCCGTAAATCTACATAAGACTTTCAAATTGTTTCATATCGGGCATTATTCCCGCTTCCCTGCTTTCAATGGCTTTTACCACATCGTTGTATACTCTCTTTGAAACAGGATATCTGTATATCATATATGCCGAGCCTATCATAAGCAGCGCAGGAATTACGGCGAAGGAATTTTCGACCCATAAAAGCGCTGTTGCGCTCTGTACCGCAGCCTCTCCGTTAAATCCCGCAAGCTGAAGAATTATGCCAAGGCTCTGCGCGCCCACAGCCTCCGCCACAGCTTCAGATATGGCCTGAAGCGATACCACGCTTCCTGTTCTGTCTCTGCCGCAGGAAAGCATGTCCACTTCGCATACGTCATAAAGCATCGCCGGTATCAGCTGCCAGTATACTGTCGTTCCTATGGAAAACTGCACCAGAAATATGCACATTGAAGCCATTCCGTTTATACCTATGAACTTGAATGCAACAGTCAGCACTGCCGAAAGCAGCATACAGCCTATGTATACTATTCTCTTGTCCCAGTGAGCTGAAAGCTTGTTGATTATAGGGGTGAATACGAATCCCGTACAGGTGAACAGCAGTAACAGGAATGTGATTTTCCAGCCGCTGTAGCCCATATTATATGTGAAATAATACATTCTGTCCCCTGCCGCAATGGCGTTTGCAATCAGATAAATCATACTTGCCGCGATGATATACTGCAGAGATTTAAGCTTTGTCAGATCCTTATACTCAACAAATATCTCCCTTACAAAATCAAGGGACATGCTTTTTCTTTTGACAGGCTTGGTATAGTCGGGATTATCCGTTTCCTTTATATTATATGCGCTCAGCAGAATACCGAGAGACCCTATAATGCTTACGAGTATGCCCATATACTGCCATGACGTTGAAGCGCTTTTGCCCATATTCATAAAATAGTCAACGCACAGAGTCGGCACTACCATCGAAACCACCATTCCGACAGTATCAAATACATAGGAATACGATCTCAGCGCTGTTCTCTCGTCATAGTCCCTGGTAAGCTCCGCTCCCCACGAAAGATAAGGTATGAAGAATGTGCTGAACAGTGTCCAGAATACCATTACCATTATAGTATAATATACCAGCTTGACACTGTAGGCCGCATTGATGTTTGTAAACAGCAGTGATGTGCATATGCCGATTGGTATTGCCGCCGCCAGCATAAATGGCTTGCGGTTGCCGTATTTAGAATCATAGTTGTCCGAAAAATGCCCTATAAACGGTCCGCACATAGCCTCCCATATGGTTCCGAAAGCTACGATAAACCCGCCTGCAACAGGCTTTATTCCAACTATTGTGGTAAGATAAAACAGCATAAAATTCGTAAAAAGATTGTATAGAGAGGAATCTCCAAGTCCTCCTATACCGTAGAAAATTTTTGTTTTTAATTTAAGCCTCATAAACACCTCCGTTAAGGCTCTATATAATTTGCCCCACGACAAAAAATTGTGCAGAATTTACACAAAAACAGATTTCCAGTTTCTCTTCAGAAATTCGGATTTTCCAAAAGATATACGAATCACATTCTGTAATGAAATTAAGAATAAAACAGATTATAGAATATAAAACATACTGCGGCAGTTCATATGGTTCGCCGCAAACTGTACGATCATTAAGGTAAATATATCAATATCCTTATCTATATTTTAAGGTATACTGTAACCGTATAGTCAATAATAATAACGTATTTATTTGATCTAAGCTGCCGTATTCTGTTAACAATCTTGCTGAATACGCTACTGTTATATACTGTTTTACATATTTTGTGGTATCATAAAAGTATCTAATTTAAGGAGGACAATATGGATTCATCAACCCTTGCATCAGCCATCGGCATATGCTGTGCGCTTGCCGGAATGGCAGTACTGATATTCAAAAGAGTAACACCCGTTATAATCGGACCGCTTGCAGCGGTTTTAGTCTGTCTTACAAGTAAAATCCCTGTATTCAGCGGACTTACAGAAACCTATCTTTCAGGAGTTGCGGGATTTTTCACATCATATGTGTTTATATTTCTTCTCGGCAACATCTTCGGAAATATCTATCAGAATTCCGGCGCCGCCGCCAAAATAGGAATGATAATATCAAAGAAACTGGGACCGAAATACTGTATGCTGGCATGTATGCTTTCCGCAGCAATATTAAGCTACGGCGGTATCAACAGCTTTGTAATCATATTTGCAGTATACCCTATTGCACTGAAGCTGTTTGAGGAGGCTGACCTGCCTACCTATCTGCTGCCTGCAATAGTCTGCGCAGGTATGTGGACCTTTGCAATGACAGGTCCATTCACACCTCAGATACCGAATGTCGTTTCCATGGAGTATCTGGGCACACCTGCCTATGCGGGACTTATCCCCGGTCTTGCGGGAGCTGCCGCAATGTTTATCGGAATTATAGTATATATGAACAGACAGGGCAAAAAAGCAAAACTTCGCGGCGAACATTTCCAGTGGCCTGAGGGCGTCAAACGCGTAGATGAAAAGGACGATACCCCAAGCGGTATTATATCTCTGATACCCATTGCATTTGTGCTTCTCATATTCAACCTCACAAAGCTTGATATAATCATATGTCTGCTGCTTGGCATACTGCTGGCGCTGGCGCTTTTCTGGAAATACCTGCCTAAGGAAGAAATGCTCAGGATGTTTAACGATGCGGCGGTTTCATCAATAACAATAATAATGAATACGGCGGCTATAGTAGGCGTAGGCTCTGTAATCAAAGGAGCTTCATTCTACAGCTTTGCAACGGATATGCTTATGAGCTCGGATGCCAATCCGTACGTTGTGGCGGCAGTAGGAGCAAATATATTCTCGGGAATATTAGGCTCTGCTTCGGGCGGTATATCTCTTGTATATGAAACCCTCGGAGACACATTTAATCAGTACGCGGCTCAAGGGTACAATCTGGGCTTTATACACAGACTTTGCGCAGACGGCTGCGGAGGACTTGACTCAGTGCCATGGAACGGCTCAATAGTTTCGGTATTTGCGGTATGTCACGCAACACACAAGCAGTCATACAAATATAATTTTGTTTCCTGTCTTGTAATACCGCTGTCCTGCACCATGCTGATTGCGCTGCCGCTGTGTATACTGTTAGGATAAGGATTAAAAACTATGAATGATATAATTTTTGAAAAGAATAATAATACGGGTATTATCACCTTTAATAAAGAGCGGGATATGAACTGTCTCAACACCGAATTTATAGAAAGCATCAGCCGGCTGATTGATGACGCTTTATCTGACCCCGATATATATGTTCTGATATTTACGGGAACAGGCAAGGCCTTTTCGGCAGGGGCAGATATACGTGAAATGATTGACAAGGACAGTGAAGAGATATATGAATGGTCTGCGCTTGGCAGTTATCTCAATCTCAAAATCGAAAACCTGCAGATCCCTACAATAGCTGCAATAAACGGCTGCGCTTTCGGAGGCGGGCTTGAGCTTGCCCTTGCCTGCGATATACGCATTGCGGCCGATACAGCCGTAATGGGACTTACAGAAACAGGTCTTGGCACAATATGCGGCGCAGGCGGAACCCAGAGGCTTCCGAAAATCATAGGAAGCAGCAGAGCAAAGGAGCTGATATTCACAGGCAAACATATCAGGTCCGATGAGGCTTTTGATATGGGTCTTGTAAACAGAGTTGTTCCGGTTAACGAGCTTAAATCCTCGGCTCTTTCTCTTGCTGAGGCAATCTGTAAAAATGCGCAGCCTGCAGTGCGTCTTGCAAAAAAAGCCATAGCTTATTCAGAAAACACCATAACGGCAGAGGGCTGCCTTGCAGAGCGCGGACTGTTTGCAAAAACCTTTGAAACAGAGGATCGCAGAACAGGTATGCTTGCCTTTATAAACAAAGAGAAAAATATTAAATTCAACAACAGATAAGGACAGAGAAATGACAGCAAAATTTATTACTGCCGCTGAGGCGGCGGCGATGATAAAAGACAATTCCACAGTAGGCATAAACGGATTTATCAGTTTCTGTCTTGCCGATGATATACTTACTGAAATCGAAAACAGATATATCAGTGACAGGCACCCCCGCAATATTTCTGTCGTAAATGTTGCAGGTGTCGGCGGTGACGGCAAAAACAGAGGCATGAACCATCTTGCCCACGAGGGACTGATGAGAAGGCTTCTATGCAGCAATCTGAGTCTTGCCAATAAGGTATATCCGCTGATAATGAACAATGCCTTTCCTACCTTTATGATACCTCAGGGAGTTCTGGCAAATATGATGAGAGCCATAACCTCATGCAAACCCGGTGTAATAACCAAAGTGGGAATGCATACATTTGTAGACCCTCGTGTAGACGGAGGCAGAATAAACAGGGCTGCATATGACAGCGGCGATGAGGTTGTAAGTCTTGTTAAACTTGCTGGAGAGGATTATCTGTTCTACCCTGCGTTTCCTCTTGATGTGGCTATTGTCAAGGGCAGTATTGCCGACGCTGACGGAAACATATCACTTGAAAACGAGGCGCTTCATATAGAGCAGTACGAAATGGCCGCGGCAGCCAAAAATTCGGGCGGCATAGTTATGGTACAGGTTGATGAAATGGTGGAGGCAGGCTCACTGCACCCTCAGAAGATAAAGCTTCCCGCTGCTCTTGTGGATTATGTAATCGTGGGAAGACCAGAAAACACAGGTCAGCATTTTATAGGCGACTGCAAACCCATTCCCTCATGGAGCGGTCACGAGAGAGTTCCTTTTGAAAGTATCAAGGCAATGCCCCTTTGTGCTGACAAGGTTATATGCAGAAGAAGCATATTTGAGCTTCACGAAAATGACTTTATTAATTTAGGCATAGGTATTTCAATGGACGTATCAGGCGTGCTCAATGAAGAAGGCCTGATACAGCAGGTTTACTCAAGCATCGAGTCCGGAGTTATCGGAGGGGTTCCCGCTCCCGGAATTGCAACAGGAGCCGCCTATAACCCTACTGCAATACTCAAGCAGCCTGATATATTTGATCTGTATGACGGCGGCGGCATAGATTTTGCCTGCGTCGGCGCTGCTGAAACAGATATGCACGGCAACGTCAATGTTTCAAGGTTTGCCGGCAAGGTTACAGGCCCCGGCGGCTTTATAAATATCACTCAGGGCGCCAAAACCGTATGCTTCCTCGGCACGTTTACTGCCGGCAAAAAAGACATACGGATTGAAAACGGCAGGCTCAATATAGTTCAGGACGGACCGCATATCAAATTCAAAAAAAATGTGGACCACATCACCTTTTCGGGCAGATATTCTCTTGAAAAAGGCACTCAGAAAGTTTTCTATATTACAGAGCGCGCTGTATTTACTCTTACAGAGCATGGGCTGACGCTGATTGAAACTGCGCCCGGCATAGACATTGAAAAAGATATATTTGCAAAAATGGAGTTCAGACCTGCAATATCACCCGAGCTTAAAACCATGGACGAAAGACTTTTCAGACCTGAGCTTATGAAAGTAACACTCAAAAAATAGCGTTTTAAAGGCTTCCCTTATTTACATTTTGGGAAGCCTTATTATTATGATTTTTTCTTTGCGGTTTTGACTTTCTCAGTCTTAATCTTCTTTTTATCTGACCACAAGCTGTAGATTTTCCTGCCGTCATCTGTTTTCACATATGACCTTAGCTGAACATAATATCCCGTATCGGCTTTTAGCCCTGTCAGCTTTTTCTTTGTGATGCTCTTTTTAACACTGCAAACCCTGCTGTTTTTCATATTTGATTTTAACGAATATCTTATCTGATATCCTGCGGAGCTTTCAGCCTGCTTCCACGAAACGGTTGCAGTCTTCGCCGTACCTGTCAGAGATAAAATCTTTACAGTATCAGGTCTGACGGTAATGTTAAAGGTTTTTATTGTCTTTGCATAGTTATATATCGCAGGCGCAGTAACCTTTATCTTTGCCCTGCCTGCTCCGTTAATTACCGCATGTCCGCTGCTGTCTACGGAAACAACATTCTCATTGTCCGACTCATAGAATAATTCTCCGTACCTGCAGGAAGCGTTGATATCAAATTCCTTATCGCTTGTCTCAAAACTGCTGCCTGTTCTGATTTCGGCAGTTATGAGCTGTTTTCCCTTTGTTATATACCTGTCCATATTTACAGACGGATTGCTCCCGGTAAACCTGTATATATTGCTGATTTTAAGAAGTCCCGACTGCACAAATGACCCCTTGTAACCCGATGTGTCACTGACATCAGGCTCAAGACAGGCGGCTATTACCTTGGCTCCCGCCTGATTCATAGGTATTACATAGGCGCCTTTTGAGAAAGTTACCGCAGCAGCATTTTTGAGAACTGTCTTGGAAGCCGTACCCGAAAACTGCCTTGCGGTAAGCCTTGAGCCGGGTGCTATCTCAAAATATGAAATGCCGTTTTGCTCAAGCTTTCTGACAGCGCCTGCTGCTTTCGAGGCTGTCTTTGGAATTATATATGACGTCGGAAGCGCGCGGCTTTTAAGCGCAGTATCATATTTATAATAGGTGCCGGTTTTTGCAGCGTCCGCTACAGTTCCGTCTATATTAAAGCTTGGTCTTGGCAGGATATATCCGTTTTTGTATGACATACCGTGCTTTAAGATAAATCTGTTGCTGCTGTCAAACTTCGCTCCTTTGGCTATGATGCTGCTTCTTGCAGAGGAAACCATATCCTTTATACTGTCTGCATTTTCATATACTCTGTCAAGCAGAGCTTTCACCGCCGTATGCTGCGAAAAAACTCTGCGCTCAAAGTGGTCTTTGCCTATGGCTATTCCTGTACTCTCCACAAGCACAGAACAGCTTCCGTACAGCCCGTAATAGACTCTGGAAATAGTATTGTTGACGCTTGCGCCGTAGTCGTATGCCCTAAGCCCCGCTCTGCTGCACTGCTCAATGGCATAATCAGTCATGTCCTGCGCCTCGCTGTTTATACGGCTGTCTGTATTAAGATTGTAGGCTGCGGATATTTTTATGTCGTCAAGAAATTCTATGACACCCTCATTGGAAATGTTCATTCCTCTGGAACACTCATGTCCGTCTATTACGACCTCAGGCATAATAATATTATACAGGTTATGCACATCTATAATCTCGCTGCTTTCTAGATACAGACTGTCTCTGTTTAAATTTCTGCCGCCTGCTGCGCTTCTTCTGAACTGTTCTGACGCATCCGGGTTCATACATGGAATTATATACATGTTAAGCTCTGATGCCAGCTTATGTCCGTAGCTTCCCGTAAGAGAGGATATGACAGCCAGAGCGCCCTCTCCCGCTGCAGGTTCGTTGCCATGCATCTGTGCCTGATAAAAAACCGTCGTCTTACCGTTTAAAGCCATTTTCCTTGCAGCTTCCCGTATATCTGAAATTCCCAAGAGATTTGAAGTCGTAAAAAATACTACGGGAATTCTCCGTGCTTCATCAAGATAATATACATACATATATGAAGATGATGCGGCCATTCTGCTTACATAGGAATTTCTCTCAGAGGCTGTTGTAACCTGCTGGCCTCTCTTTCCAGAATAAAAGGCAGGTGTATAAACCTGTGAATAGCCTTTCAGTCCGGATAAGGAAAACAGGCTGTTTTCGATTTCGTCATTCCACGAATACGTGCTCAGATAAGGCTCATATCCCTGACCTGTAATTCTCTCGGGCTTAATCGTAATCACCTTGCTGCCGGCAGCTATATCCTCATCGGTTATGATGAATATTTTTCTCAGCTTGTAATATCCCTCACTTTCGATACAATAGCTGTAAATTCCCTTTGCGAGTGCATATTCTCCTGTTTCATCAGGTATAAGCTCCTTGCCCGAGCCGTCATATTCGCTGTTTACCGTCACTGATATGCTTTTATTTCCCGAAAGTATTACTCTGCACAGCTGCTCCTCCGGCTCTCGCGGCGGTCCCTCCGTATTCCCTCCCGGTGAAATGAGCTCTTCTCTCTGGTCAAAATCTCCATAGTCTTCTTCTGCAAAAACATATGAAGGCACTAAAACTAAAACCATAATAACTGATATAAAAAATGATAATCCCCTTTTCAAACTAATCTCCTTTCGCTGCTCCCATAAATTTCATCAATAATTTATTTCATATGTCATATTTCTTATCAATCAGATTTGACAAGGCCGCCGATACAATCATAACTATAACAGATACCACAAATATATTGCCTTTTGTTCCATACAAAAAAAGCAGACTCCGGGACATAATCAATTTATATGCCAGTGATATTATTCCCAAAGCAGCGCAAAGCACTGCAATAATCTCTGCAATTACAAATATTACATATATACATCTGTTTAATATGGCTATAATTCTGCCAGACTTTTTTTTACACATTTTAAAATTCGGATTTTTAAATAACAAGTTTAAACATACATTGTTATTCTATCAATTTATTATCCAAAAAACAAGAATGTCACTCCATTAAAAAGACAATCCACCTTATACGGCAGACTGTCTTAATAATACCTTTATTCAGTTGCTTTAATATATAGCAGCTACAACTGCTCTATCTCCTCTTTAGTCAGTCCTGATGTCTCAGCAATGATATCAATGTCAACACCTTTAGCCTTATAAAGCCTTCGCCATCTCGACTTTCTCTGCAGCTCTGCCGGAAGCCTCACCTTCAGTTCTGCCTTCCTCTTCTTCAGGATAATATTCTGTTTTCAAAGTTCTTTTGCGCGCTTTAGGCTTTTCTGCCCGTCTGCAGCATTTATTCATCTATAGATTCCGAAACTATATTACTTTGTCAATAAAAAAGAACCCTGTCGGTTATAACCGGCAGAATTCTCATATTCAGCAGATAATTTCTATTCCACTACCGTGTATTCAGCCTCCACAGTCGCATCTGCCTGTGGTCTGCCCTTGAGCATATCATAGAAATTAACCTCTGTTGCAGTTATGTATGCCAAAACCCACAGCATTGGAATTTCTGCAGCAAGGATAAGGATATCGGTCCAAAGGCCTGTAATATAAAAGCCTTCTGTAACTCCCCTTATAATTCCCGATGCGAGACTTGCAAGTATTCCCCAGCCTATAAATGAAAGATACAGACAAAACAGCTTGCCCTTGTTTCCCATCATCATTTCCTTGCTCTCATTGATGCACTGCATTATATTCTTCGACGGATCATCCGCAAGAATAAAGAAAGCCTGACTGTATCTAAGCGCTGCGATTATTCCCGGAAATACAAGCAGCAGCGACCAGAGCGCTGTGAATAGTGATGTCATAAAGAACAGTCCCAGTGATTTAAGCGCATATTCAAATCCGTTAAACACATCCACAGGGCTTGCCTGTCTTCTTCTGACTATGGCCATAAAGAACATCGCCACCCCGATTGAAAATATACCGGCGATTACAAATGTATATATGCCCGACAGCGGAGATGTATCTATTGTCAGCTCCTGTTCTCCGTAAAAAATCGGTATGTATTTTGGATAGCCCATAATCCTGTCCAGTATAAGCGTCGGGATATTTAATATAGCCTCATATATCAGAAGTCCTAATACTGCTGTCTTCCACATTCCCTCAAGAGAATTTCTGCCGCGCGCCCTAAGGCTGCTGCTGGGCTCTGTTATTATTATTTTTTCATTCATTTCACATTTCCTCCTGTTTTCTTTAGTATGCTAGAAAAAGCTGAACATTGCAATGCTGCCTGCCAGAATTAGAATAAACACGATTATGCCTATGACCGCTGAGGCGATACCGATAATCGACAGCACAAATGCCGCCGTAACCGTACTCGACGGGTTGCAGGCTCTTTCTCTGGAGCTTAATACAAGTCCTATGACAGAACATATAAGTCCTATAAATGCAAACTTGCCGGTAAAGGCAGTTACCACACCTGCAATCCCAAGCACCAGCGCCGCAGTGGCCGTGCTGCTGTCGCTCTGTTTCTGATTATTACCCTGACTGTTGCTGCTGTCGTAGCTGTAGCTGTGAACAGTATCAGTGTCGCTTTTTACTTCTTCAAATTCTGCGTCAATTACGTTTTCTCTGTTGTTATTCTCTTCCATTCTGATCCCCTGCCAAATCTTCTTTGATTTTTTCAACTGCTTCCTTTATCAATGTTGTTTTATCACTGCACATGCGTGCAGCCTCTGCCTCTGATCTGCCCTGGGCAAATATATACGCCTTAAGCTTTGGCTCTGTCCCTGACGGTCTGATATATACTATGCTGCCGTCATTAAAACGATACTTGAGAATATCGGCCTTGGGAAGATTATCTCCGCCGTTTATATAATCCTGCGCCTTGGCGTCAAAGGCTGTCTCTCCCGCTCTGAGCGCAGCCATAATCTCAGCAATTCTTGCTTCTCCGCCCGGCTCGTTATCCTCAAAGTTGAATGTACTGCCGCTGCAGTATCCGAACTTCCTGTATATCTTATCAAGACCTGCAATAATATTTTTATAGTAAACTGCCATTTCAACTGCTGTCATTGCGGCACCTACGCCGTCCTTGTCTCTGCAGTAGCTGCCTATCAGGTATCCGTTGCTCTCCTCAAATCCGAAAACGAATTTGCACTTATCTTCAAGAGCGGTGATACCCTCGCCTATGTATTTGAAGCCTGTCAGAGTGGTTTTGACCTGCACCTTGTGCTTCTTCGCTATATTCTCAATAAGCGGAGTGCTGACAATGCTTTTGAACACATAGCCTTTTTTGATATGTCTGCGGTTCCTGCAGATGTAGTTAAACATAAGTATGCCGATTTCGTTGCCTGTAAGAATTCTGTAGCCGCTGCCGTCTTTTACGGCAATGCCAATCCGGTCTCCGTCGGGATCTGTCACAATTATAAGGTCGGCGTCTGTTTCCTCTGCCTTTCGGATTGCCTGCTCGTAAACCTCCGGTTTTTCGGGGTTTGGATAAGGACAGGTCGGAAAATTACCGTCGTGCTCTATCTGGTTTTCGACTATATATAAATTCTTGAGTCCCGCTTTTTCGAGTACTGTCTTTACATATTTAAAGCCTGCGCCGTAAAGCGGCGTATATACGACTCTGATATTGCTGCCTGATATGTCCGTAAGCCTGAGAGCCAGTATGCTTTCGATAAATTCCTCGCATATGCTGTCCTCAATATATGTGCATATGCTCCATTTGAGCGCGTCTTCAAACTCCATATAGGATACATCTTCGAATGTGTCAAGCTGCTGACATTCTGCAAGTATTGCCTCGCTGGCCTCATCTGTAATCTGGTAGCCGTCGCTGCTGTATACCTTGTAGCCGTTGTATTCCCTGCTGTTGTGGCTTGCGGTTATCATAAGTCCAAGGGAAGCGCCGAGGCGTTTTACGGCAAATGATAAAAGCGATACCGGAGCCATCTCATCAAATATATATACAGGTATGCCGTTGGCCGCCATAACGCACGCGGCTTCCTTTGCAAATTCATCTGAGTTTTTGCGGCAGTCGTATGCGATAACAAACGAGGGGTCGCTGTAATTCTTTTTGATATATGAGGCAACGCCCTGAGTGACCTTTCGTACCACATATCTGTTAATTCTGTTGGTTCCCGCTCCCATAATGCCTCTGAGCCCCGAGGTGCCGAAGCTGAGGCTTTTATGAAAAGCGTCATATATTCTGTCTGTGTCCCATCTCATAGCGGCAAGCTCTGTACGGGTATCCTCGTCAAGCTCTTTTTGTGATATCCACAGATTATATTCTTTAATTGAGTTTTCCATTTAACAATTCCTCCAATGGTATTAATATTCTACCATAGATGAATCTAAAAAAACAGGGGCAGAATATGAGTAATTCTGTCCCTGTAAAAAAGCTATATCCATTTGTGTTTGTCTGAGTCTTCCATATCAAGATTCCAGTCCTTAACCTTGGTATGAAGATATTTGTGAGATTTATGCGACAGCGGCGACTCAAGAAATTCCTCATAGGCAAGCTTAACTGTAGGATTTTCGTGTGAAAATCTGATTTCGTTGTTCCTGTCGAGGAAATAGAGAACCTCTGCACGCTCGGAGGCTTTTTCTATGCCCTCTTCGCAAGGCTGGCCGCCTCCGCCGACGCAGCCGCCCGGACAGGCCATTACCTCTACGAAATGATAATCAACCTCTCCTGCCTTAACAGCTTCAAGCAGCTTTCGTGTATTTCCAAGACCCGAAACCACAGCAACCCGGATTTCCTCTCCGGCAAGGTCGAATTTGGCTTCTCTCCAGCCGTCCATACCTCTGACATCTCTGAATGTGTCAGGCTTTGGATTGGAGCCTGTAGTCAGGAAATACGCAGATCTGAGCGCGGCCTCCATAACGCCTCCGGTTGAACCGAATATTACGCCTGCTCCTGTTCCCTCTCCGAAGAAATCGTCAAAGGATTCCTCCGTAAGTTCCTCTGCTCTGATACCGTCTGTTCTTATCAGTCTGTCAAGCTCTCTTGTAGTCAGTACAAGATCCACATCTGATCCATGTCCTCCGTCGTTTACAGCCTCAACGCCTCTTTCATATTTCTTGGCAGTGCAAGGCATAATCGAAACAGAGAAAATCTTATCAGGGTCAACGCCCAGCTTGTAGGCTATATAAGTCTTGGCCATAGTACCGAACATCTGCTGCGGTGATTTGGCGGTAGACAGGTTTTCTACATATTCAGGATACTGCGTCTTGCAGAATCTGAGCCAGCCCGGACAGCATGAGGTGAACATCGGCCATTTGTAGTCGGCTGCGTGTTTCACTCTGTCGAGAAATTCCGTTCCCTCTTCCATAATAGTAAGGTCTGCGGTAAAAGTCGTATCGAATATGTAGTCAACACCTATTTTTCTAAGTGCCGATACCATTTTGCCCATGGTGGCCTCTTCGTGTGAAAGTCCTATCTGTTCTCCCCATGCAGTTCTTACCGCAGGCGCCACCTGAACCATGGTTACGATTTCAGGATCTGCCAGAGCCTCTATGAGCTTTGATCTGTCATCACATTCACGAAGCGCTCCCACCGGACAGTGAGTGATACACTGACCGCAGAGTGCGCATTCCGATTTGTCTATTCTCTCATTGTCTCTGACACCTATGGTAGCTCTGTAACCTGAGCCTACCATCTGCCAGATATCAAGTTCCTGTATCTTGTGGCATACCTGTACGCAGCGCATACATTTGATGCATTTTGATGCGTCACGAACTATAGGAAGCTCCATTGTCCAGTTCATTTTCTCTGCAACATTTTTGAAGTTAGGCACTATGAAGCCAAGGTCGTTTGCCAGCTTCTGAAGTGTGCAGTTTCCTGATTTCATACAGTAAGGGCAGCTGTCGTTATGGTCAGACATCAGAAGCTCCACATTGATACGCCTTGCCTTGCGGGCGCGGGCTCCGTTGGTCTGTATAACCATTCCCTCCTCGCATACGGTGTTGCAGGCAGTGGCAAGCTTGTCTTTGCCCTCTATCTCAACCACACATACGCGGCAGGCTCCGATATCGTTTATATCTTTCAGATAACAAAGGTGCGGAATGTCTATTCCGACTGTTTTGGCAGCTTCCATTATGGTAGTGCCGTTTTCCACCTGAAGTGGTTTCCCATTTATAATTACATTTACCATTTATGATCTCTGCCTCCTCTGAATGCACCGTATCCGTGATAGTCGCAGCGCAGGCAGCGGTTGCATTCCTGCATTGCTTCCTCATATCCCATAGGCTCCTCGACAGCGTCAAAGTCATTGCCTCTGTGCCTTGCGTATCTTTCTTTCATTTCGGCTCTGCCTGTAGGTATATCGTCCTTGTGTTCAGGCAGCGGAATATCTATTTTTATTGATATTTCGTGGTTAAAGCCCAGCAGGTTGTCAATGTTTGCTGCAGCAACCTTGCCTGCCGCTACGGCCTTGATAACTGTAGCAGGGCCTGTTACACAGTCGCCTCCGGCATAATATGACTCCGAGTTTTCGATAAGCGAATTGCTTTTGGTTCTGATGTTTCCTCTTGATACAGGAATACCGATTTCCTCGAAAAATCTGCTGTCTGTCGCCTGACCTATAGCCGATATTATTATTTCACAAGGTATTTTTTCCTCAGAGCCGTTGGAATCGGTAGGACGCGGACGTCCCGATTTGTCCGCCTGACCTGCGATCTGAGGCTTAACCCACAGAGCTTTTACTCTGCCTCTCTTGTCTGTTTCTATTCTTGACGGCGCCTTGAGCTGTACAAGTTCGCAGCCCTCTGCCACAGCGCCTGCTATTTCCTCGTCAAGCGCAGTCATATCCGCGCGTCTTCTTCTGTATACGATTGATACTTCTGACGCGCCCAGTCTTTTGGCTGTTCTTGCAACGTCCATTGCAACGTTTCCGCCGCCTACAACGACTACTGTCTTGCCGTTGAAATCAGGAAGCGAATCATCGCCTATGCCTCTGAGCATATCTACGGCAGGAACAACGCCTCTTGCAAACTCTCCCGGAATACCAAGGCTCTTGGCGTTATGTGAGCCTATTGAGAAATAGGTGGCATCATAGTTTGCCTTGATTTCATCCATAGCCTCCTTGCTGTTGACATCGTATTCAAGTCTGACGTCAATATTGCCGGTGGATAAAATAGCGTCAATATCCCACTGCAGTCTTTCGCGCGGAAGTCTGTAGTTTGGAATACCGTATCTGAGCATACCGCCAAGCTGGGCGCGTTTTTCAAATACCGTAACCTTGTGGCCCATAATTGCAAGGTAATATGCGCAGGTAAGTCCCGACGGTCCTCCGCCTATTACTGCGATTTTTTTGCCGGTATCGTCCATAACTTCCGGAACGGGTACTGTTTCGGAGCAGTTGTCTACGGCATAGCGCTTCATGCCTCTGATGTTTACAGGAGCATCGATAAGGCCTCTCCTGCAGCGTATTTCGCAAGGATGCTCGCATATGAGGGCGCATACTGTAGGGAACGGATTATCCTTTCTTATCAGCTTAACCGCATCATCATATCTGCCGGCCTTGACAAGCGCTATGTAGCCAGGTATGTCTATGTTTGACGGACAGCCGCCCACGCAAGGAACAGGCTGAGCCAGATCGTGTATAGACGGATCGCAGGTGTTGTTTTTGATGTGGCTTTCAAAGTCGCTTCTGTAGCCTGCAAGTCCGCGAAGCACCATATTGGCAGCCTCTGTGCCTATGGCGCAGTCTGCGCTTACGGAAATAGCTCTTGCCGTATCCTCAAGGACTTTCAGGTCATACATATCAGCTTCTCCGTTTAAGCTTAAAATATCCTCTATTATGTAGCCGAGCTGCCCCAGTCCCACACGACAGGGTACGCATTTACCGCAGCTTTGTGAATGGCATAGTTCCAAAAATGAAGCTGTCATTTCCGCAGGGCATTGTCCCGGCGGGCTGGCAACTATTCTTCTTTCGAGGTCCTTGTAAAGCCCGTCAACTGTTCTCTGGGCAAGGTACTCACTTCTTATCGTTAATCTGTCCAATTATTTTCCCTCCTCAAAATATAAGATAGTTACAAAATCCCATACTTATGAGATAATACACTTCAATTCTGCCAATGATACAGAGGTATGGTGTTATCCATACCTCTGTATACATATATAAGCGTAAGTCTGATACTATTCGTATCTCTTTCTGAAGCTGATTTCTGTAGGTGT
>CAKQOW010000012.1 GCA_934256595.1 uncultured Clostridia bacterium | reverse complement strand
AAGCTGAAACTTAATTCAGCCTAAACGGCTTATCTGTGCGTCTTTACAAATTTTTCTATGCTACCATTTTACTACACCCTGTTTTTACCGTCAATTCCTTTTATGAAATAAATTTGTAATGATTTACCTGTTAGAATTTCAACGTTTCCGCAGGGCTTGACAAAATAGAAAATGCCACTTTTTATTTTTCCTCTTGTTTTACTCCAATCGCTAAATATACATACTGAGAGCACAGCGGCTGCCCGGCTGACCTGGTCTTTGCCCCCACACTCGCCTTTACCCGGATTTTCCGGAGGACTTACATCTAAGATACGCCATGATCACTGCCGCCTTGCGGATCAGCTTACGTGGAGCCTTTCGCCCGTATCTGGCATGGCCTTGCAACCACAGACCCGAACAGCCGCTCTGCCCTCAGTTTATTTCGTGTTTTCGGTTTGCTCCCGAAGCAAAAGCCATGCAGTACACTGCCTCTGCTCCTGCGGATTTTAAAATTTTTGAACATTCATCAAAAGTTGCCCCTGTCGTATATATATCGTCAATAAGCAATATATCTTTGCCCTGAACAGATTCAACCATATATTCAGGAATTTGAAAGGCATCTCTGATATTATCCCTGCGCTGTGCAACGGACAGGTTTTTCATTGCCTCTGTGGCTCTTGTCCTTATAAGCAGCTCCCTGCAGGGTTTACCCGACAGTCTGCCCATATGCTTTGCTATTATCTCCGCCTGATTATAGCCCCTGCTGTTTTTTCTTGACTTATGTATAGGCACCGGCACTATTATATCATAGGATATATCCTCACAGCAAATTCTGTCATACATAGCCTCTGCCAGCTTCCTGCCTATATACGCCTTGTCTGCATATTTAAAATCCATTATGACAGCGCGTTCATAAAGACCGTACTCCACACAGGAAAAAGCCCTGTCAAAGCAATGCTCCTCCTCCATACAGTCATAGCATATATCTCCCGCATATGTATCCTGCAGAGCCTTGCCGCATTTCTCGCAGCTTCGCCCTTTTATCCAGTGCATGCGCTCAAGACAGCTATCGCACAGGCTGTACGGTCTGCTTTTGTCAATAATGCTGCCGCAGCAGATACAGTATATATTATCAGGATATACTATATCAAGGATTCTTTCAAACATTATATCTCCGTCCTCATAAGTTTTGCAAGCTTTGCTGCAAGTCCCGAATATCTTGCGGCAATTCTGTTATTGTCTATCATAGCATTGAGCTTGTCCTCCGAGCCTACAAGCACAACAGCCTCCCTGCCTCTGGTAACCGCAGTATAAAGAAGATTTCTTGTCGCCAGCACAGGCGGAAACCACGATATCGGCATCACTATCACCGGAAACTCACTGCCCTGACTTTTGTGAACTGTAACAGCATAGGCAAGCTCCAGTTCGTCAAGTTGCGAGAAGTCATAAGAGGCTGCTCTCCTGTCATCAAAGAGGACTGTGATTTTGCCGTATTCCTTGTCTATAGACCGGACAAATCCTACATCTCCGTTGAAAACTCCCTCTCCCTCTGTAAAATCATCTGTGTTTTTCCATTTGAGCTGATAGTTGTTTTTAATCTGCATAACCTTGTCGCCCTCTCTGAAAGTTCTCTCCCCGAAGGTTTTTTCTTCAAGATCAGCAGCCGGTGGATTTAATATTTCCTGAAGCTGCCGGTTAAGGTTGACAGTCCCCAGAGTGCCCTTTCGCACAGGGGTAAGCACCTGTATGTCCTTTAGCGGATTAAGTCCGGTATAGTAATTAGGCAGTCTTCTTGCGCACAGGTCTTTAATAAGGGCAAGCATTTCCTTTTCGGTTTTTTGCCTCATAAGGAAGAATTCTTTGCCTTTCTCGTTGTAGTCGGGATATTCTCCTTTGTTTATCCTGTGGGCGTTGACAACTATAAGGCTTTCCTTAGCCTGCCTGAATATCTCCGTCAGCTTAATTGAATATATGTATTCGCTTTCAATTATATCTCTGAGAACATTGCCTGCTCCAACAGACGGAAGCTGATCGGCATCTCCCACAATTATGAGTCTGGTGCCGGGTTTAATTGCGCTTACAAGTCCGTTCATAAGCATCAGGTCTATCATAGATGCCTCGTCTATGATTACCGCATCATATTCAAGAGGGTTGCCTGCGTCCTTGCCAAAGCGCATTGTGTCCTCAGCCTCGGAATAGTAATATTCAAGAAGTCTGTGTATTGTCACGGCATCGCTTCCGGAGGTTTCTGTGATACGCTTGGCCGCTCTGCCTGTAGGCGCCGCTATGGCTGTGCTTAGCCCGCTCTGGTTAAGAACATTTATTATAGTGTTTATAATGGTGGTTTTACCTGTTCCGGGGCCTCCCGTTATAACCGATACTCCGTTTTGAAGTGAGGTTTCAACCGCATATTTCTGGTTGTCTGAAAGCCTGATGCCCGTTTCGTTCTCAGTGAATTCAATAAGGCTTCTGATATCTGAGTCTACAGGCTTGAGCGGGGCTGTATTAATTGCCATAAGGCTCTTTGTAACATTCTGCTCCGCCATATAGTACGAAGTTATATATACGTTGACTCTGCCCTCGGAGTTTTCCATTACGATATCTCCTGCAAAGGCCATTTCCGTCAGAAAATCATATATCACGCCGCTTGAAATATCCAGAAGCTGAGCTGTTTTTTCACACAACTCCTTTTGCGGACAATAGGTGTTGCCCTCGCCTATATAGTACCACATCGCATACCTGATGCCGCTTTTAACTCTGGCAGGGTCCTCCGGCGAAATACCGATTTTGGCAGCTATGGCATCTGCCTTGCGAAAGCCTATGCCAAAGATGTCGTCAATCATAACATATGGATTTTCTTCAATTATGCTGATTGTCCGGGAGCCGTAGGCCTTGTACAGTTTGAGTGAATAATCCGGGGAAATACCGTATTTCTGAAAATACATTGTTACTCTTGCAAATTCTCTGTGCAGCGCAAAGGCCTCGCCGATTGCAGCGGCCTTTTTTTCGCCTATGCCCGAAACCTCTGCAAGTCTTTCGGGCTCCTCCTCCATTATCCTCAAGGTATCCTTGCCGAACTTATGTACTATGGCTGCGGCTGTTTTTTTGCCTATGCCTTTGAGCGCTCCTGTCGCAAGAAACTCCTCTATGCCCTGCACGCTCTCGGGAACAACCTCTTCATACTCGGAAAAGGCAAACTGCTCCCCGTATGTAGGGTGCACCGTAAATCTGCCGCGCAGAATAAGGCTCAGTCCCTTGCGGCAGGCCGCTATGCTTCCCACTGCCGTAAACTGTTCCTCCTCTGTTTCAAAAACGGCTATGGTATAGCCGTTTTTTTCGTTATGAAATATTATATCTGCGATTATTCCCTTTTTTTCCTGCATTGTATCAATCCTGTTTCATCTACTGTCCGCTCGGTTTATACAGCCTTCTGTTGTCGAGTATCCAGATACGCTCCGAAAACTCTCCCGGCTCCACTCCCACAAGGGCGTCTTCCATATCAAACATTCTGGCATCTATCATATCCAGATAGTGGAGTATTTCCGCCTCCGGAAACATAGGTCTTTTGGGACTTCCGTACTCCGGCTCGTAATGGTGGGACAGTATCATATGCTCCAGCATTACTGTTTTTTCGTGGCTCATACCGATTTCTTCCGCCATTTTCTCTATGAGCTTGATGCCCTGAACTATATGTCCCAGCATATTGCCCTCAAAGGAATATCCCGGCGAAACACCCATTTCGTCTGACTGGATTTCATTTATCTTCTCAATGTCATGCACTATCACTCCGGCCTTGACCCAGTCAGGATTAAGGTTTCTGTATACCTGACACATTCTCTCGCCATTCATAAGCATTCTCTTCATATGATAGAGAAGTCCTCCGTATTCGGCGTGGTGGTTCTTCTGAGCCGCAGGATAATACATAAGCTTTTCTTTGTTTTCTTTCATAAGTCTGAGGCATATGGTTCTCAGGTCAGGATCGCCTATGCCGTTTGCAATATCGTGGATATATGTCCACATAGACTCCGAATCCTCAGGAGCGGCTTTGATAAATTCCTTTATTTCAATCTGGTCTTCTTTGACAGCCTTGCGTATTCTTGCAACTCTGAGCTGCTTGGTGCCGTTCCATTCGTTTACCGATGCCTTGACCTTGACAACATCTCCCGGAGAAATGTTTCTGATATTCTCGGCTTCCTCATCTGAAACGTCCCATTTCTTGGCATTGATATCTCCGGTTTTGTCTCCCAGCAGAATATCAAGGTACTGTTTCTTGTTTGAGCCTATTTTGAGCTCTATGGATTTAACCATAAAAAAATCTATAAATTCCTGATCGGTTTTAAGATGGGCTATGTATACTTCTTTCATTTAACATATTCCTCTCTGTTTATTGTCGTTAATATATTATATACCGCTTATATACATTTTATCAATATGAACTTAGGTGCGGCAGATTAATTTATCCTGCCAGCTAATTTCAGTTTTCACACTTATCAAATATACAAGTACTTGACAAGCCGAGTTTTTCTTGTTAGGATTATAACTAAGAAATGGGTTTTCTACTGAGTAAGGCTTTCGGGCTGGAAAAGGTTGCTCGTTTCTTTTTTTATATTCATTATATCATACAAATACTTATTACCGTCTTCGCTATGCCTTAAAATCATAGCAGCCTGAAAGACATTATATCTAACAATTGCGTTATCCGCTCCAAATACCGGTAACGCGAATCTCGACTCGTATCTATCCCAGCCGAATTTTGCATCTTTATTGTGTTTGCTTTTTGTATTCTCCGTATGCCTTTTTCCTGTTGCATTTTCTATAAGCTCCGGTATCCCCTGTGCCGCATTGGCCTTTGCTTTAGCATTTGCGCCTTTTAAAAAATATGTATATTTAGAATGTGCATATTCATCTGGAAAATCTTTACCAATACATACAAATTCTTTTGTTCCTGCGATAGTATAAACATCTCCTATGTATTGCCCTAAATATTCTTCAACATCATTCCAATCAATAGCTTTTTTGCCTTTGAATATAATATTGTTAATCTTAACAATATTATTGCCCTTTATGTCCTGAACCACTGAAACATCTCTATTGCGCTCCATTATATTCACCTTTTCAATTTCCACAATGTTCATATATAAATATCATTAAATACTCTTTTCCAAAAATTTTAATAGTATTATCCTCACTCAATCCCAAAGAACACCTTCGCATTACGGCTTGTAATCTTCGCCACTTCTTCAAGACTTATACCCTTGATATCCGCTACTTTCTGTGCTGTGTATCTGACATTGGCAGGCACATTTCTTCTGCCTCTGAGCGGCTCCGGTGTAAGATAAGGCGCATCTGTTTCAACTGTCAGATACTCAATAGGGACAGCCTCTACCGCCTCAACGGTCCTACGGTTGTTTTTGTAGGTCACAGGACCTGCCACCGATATTGTAGCCCCCAGCGCCACATACTGCATTGCCACCTCTTTGCTGGCAGAAAAGCAGTGTATCATAACTCTGGCATCGGAAGTCAGCTCTCCGCCGGGTCCTTTTCTCATGGGGAACCAGCCTTTTCTCTCATCTCTAAAAGCCCCCTCCTCCTTGAGAATATCCATAACCGCCTGCACCGCATCTCTTTCGTGAATAACTATAGGCATTTTAAGCTCATTGGCGAGCTGTATCTGTCTTCTGAACCAGTATTCCTGCACTTCGGGGTCTGAAAGGTTTCTGTAAAAATCCAGCCCGATTTCTCCTATGGCAACCACCTTTTTTTTGAGGGCAAGCCCTCTTATCATTTCAAGCTGTATCTCATCGAAGCTGTCTGCGTCGTGAGGGTGGCAGCCTGCGGCAGCATAGCACCAGTCATACATCTCTGCATGCTTTGCCGCAAGAGCTGAGCTTTCAAGGTCATAGCCCACGTCAACAACTCCGTCCATACCTGCTTCTTCAACTGATTTTATAAAGTCCGCTCTCTCCCTGTCACCGAGACTTCTTTCATTTATATGTGTGTGTGCATCAAATAGCATTTATTCCTCCGTAAAAATCAAGGTGCGGCAGGACCGCACCTTTTAAATGTCTGTAATTTCTATGTTACCGGGTTACCGTCATTTGCAAGAGTTGTAACAAACTGCAGGGTTTCCTTGCCGTCTGCCACATCGTCTGCGAACAAAATCATACCCTTTGACTCAAGGCCTCTTAATTTACGAGGCGCAAGGTTTGCAACAACTACAACTTTCTTGCCGACACATTCCTCAGGCTTGAAGTAGTTTGCAACGCCGGATATAATCTGTCTTTTTTCTGTTCCCAACTGTACCTGGAACACCAGCAGCTTGTCTGCCTTAGGGTGCTTCTCAGCCTCAAGAATTGTACCTACTCTGAGGTCAAGCTTGTCAAAATCATCATATACGATTTCATCCTTTAGTTCTAAAGGTATGTTTTCTTCCTTTGGTGCACTGAGAGCTGCCAGCTCCTCAAGTTCTTTTTCGATGTCAAGTCTAGGGAATATAGCCTCGCCCTTCTTGACCTGCTCACCATTCATCATATCGAATACAAGAGCGTCATCCCATACAGGCTCTGCATACCAAAGACCCATCTGCTTTCTGATCTTGTCTGATGTAGTGTGCATAAACGGATAAATGAGGACTGATATAATTCTGATGGTTTCTGCGAGGTTGTGCATAACTGTGTCCAGTCTGTCCTTTAATGCCTCGTCCTTAGCCAGTATCCAAGGTGTAGTTTCATCTATATATTTGTTAGCTCTTCTTACTACAACCCAGATTTCCTCAAGAGCCATATTGAAAGCGAATTTGTCCATCTGCTCCTCAACCTTTGCAGCAGCGCCTGTCGCAATGGCTTTGAGATCTGCATCAACAGCTTCCTCGCCCTTAGCCTCAGGTACAAAACCGCCGTTGTATTTTTCAATCATTGAAACTGTTCTTGAAACCAGATTGCCCAGATCGTTTGCAAGGTCATAGTTCATTCTCTTGAGCATTACTTCATTGGTGAATATGCCGTCCTGTCCGAAAGTGTATTCACGAAGCAGGAAGTATTTAAGAGCATCAATACCGTATCTGTCTATAAGGACTACAGGGTCAACCACATCGGCGCCCTTGGCAGCCTTGGATTTGCTTACTTTTTCTCCGCCCAGAAGCAGCCAGCCGTGACCTCTTACCTGCTTTGGAAGCGGCAGCTCTGCGCTCATCAGCATTGCAGGCCATATAATTGAGTGAAATCTTACGATTTCCTTACCTACAAGGTGTACGTCCGCAGGCCAGTACTTGTCGTATTTCTCCGGCTCATCAGGCCAGCCCAGCGCTGTGATATAGTTTGTAAGAGCGTCAAGCCATACATATATTACATGCTTTGTATCAATAGGTACCGGAATTCCCCAGTCAAAAGTAGATCTGGAGATGCACAGATCCTCAAGTCCCTGATTTATAAAGGCAACCATTTCGTTTTTTCTGGCCTCCGGCTGCAGAAATTCAGGGTGCTCCTCATAAAGAGCCAGCAGCTTGTCTGCATATTTTGAAAGTCTGAAGAAGTACGCTTCCTCCTTGGCAGGCTGTACAGGTCTGCCGCAGTCAGGGCATTTACCGTCCACAAGCTGGCTCTCTGTCCAGAAAGACTCGCAAGGAGTACAGTACAGGCCCTCATATTCGCTCTTGTATATGTCGCCCTTTTCGTATAATCTCATAAATATCTCCTGAACTCTTTTGATATGTCTTGGCTCAGTTGTTCTTATGAAATCATCGTTGGAAATCTCCATAGTCTTCCACAGGTCCTTGATGCCGGCAACAACTCCGTCAACATACTCCTGTGGGGTTACGCCCTTTTCCTGTGCGATATTCATTATCTTCTGACCGTGCTCGTCCGTACCTGTCAGGAACATTACATCATAGCCTGTCATTCTCTTAAATCTGGCCATTGCATCTGCCATTACCGTACAGTAGGTATGCCCTATATGCAGGTTTGAGCTTGGATAATAAATAGGTGTCGTTATATAATAGGTACCTTTTTTGTCTGTCATAGTTTTATCTTTCCTTTCATCTCCGCCTCGAATGAGAAGCGGCAAATATATTGCCGGCCTGATGACGACCGGACCAATTTATATGTTATCACAATTACTTTCTTAATTCCATATATTCTTCAATTAATTTGACTATATTTTCCTTTGAGATATAGCCTGAGTCAATTGACATATGATAGTTTACGGCCTCACCCCATCTTCTGCCGGTATGATGATTATAGTAGTTGGCTCTGGCCTTGTCGCAGATTGCAACCCAGCCCTTAGCCTCGTCCGGTGAAACTCCGTATTCGTTAATCGCTCTTTCGATGCGGTCCTCCGGCTCTGCGTATATGAATATGTTGGTAGCCTCCGGAATATCTCTGAGCACATAGTCTGCGCATCTGCCCACGATTACGCATGGACCCTCGGAAGCCAGTTTTTTGATTGTTTCAAACTGGGCAAGAAAAACCTTTTCATTTAATGAAAGACCGTCTATGCCGCTTCCCTCTATACCGCTGCCTCCAAGCGCAGTCGTAAGATTATATAAAAAGCTGTTTTTGGCTTTCATCTCCGCCTTGTCAAGCACTTCTTTAGAATAACCCTTGCCCGAAGTCAGCTCATCTATTTTTTCTCTGTCGTAAAAAGGAACTCCCATACTCTCAGCCAGCAGTCTGCCTATTTCTCTGCCGCCGCTGCCGTATTCTCTGCTTATTGTAACTACCTGTTTTTTCATCTTAGCCACCTCCTGCCTCTCATACATATATTATACTTGTTATTCAGGATATAATTCAATACCGTTATTTCATTTCAGAGGAATATTCCAGAGCAAAATCTATAAAGCGCCTTGCCGCCGGTGAAAGGTTCTCATCGCTCTGGTAGATAAATCCTATGCTCACAAGCTCCGGAGGCTCCACCGGCACCGCTTTTACCCTGCCCTGCCAGCTTCCCATGGCTATGTCGTTCATAAGAGCCACGCCAAGTCCGCTTTCGACCATACAATATGTAGCGTAATTATCCGTCGTGCTGAATTTGACAGCAGGCTTTATTTTTCTGTCCGCAAGAAGTCTGGCATTGTCGGTTTCCTCTTCGGGAAATGTTTCTATATAGTCCTCGGTTTCAAGTTCCTTGTCTCTGTAACAGCCTGCTTCTGCGGCAGGGTGTCCCTCCGGCACCCACACCACCATAGGGTCCTCTTTGATTGGTATCCATTCAAACTCCCGCTCTCTCCTGCTTACTATGCAAAGATCCGCGCGGTGCTCCTCCATTGCAAGATAAAGATTGGTACTGTTTGCCTGCAGAGTCTTTACCTCTATACCCGGATATCTGCTGCAGAATTTGGCCACCAGCTCTGAGAGCCATTTGTAATATGAACTGTAGGAAGTTCCCACAGTAACAGTACCCCTCTCCACTCCGCGAAGCTCCGCCGCATACTGATAATACTGCTCTCCCCAGTATATGAGCTCTCTGAAAACCGGCATCATTTTTTCACATTCAGTCGTAGGCACAACGCCGTTTCTGCTTCTGGCAAGAAGCCTGAAGCCTGTTTCGTCTTCAAGAGCTGCCATCATTCTGCTTATCCCGGAGGGGGTATAACCCAGTCTGTCCGCAGCCGCAGACAGGCTTCCCTCTTCAATTGTAGTTATAAGGGCCTTGCATTTTTCTGTATCCATTTTGACATTTCCTCAACAATTATTTGATTTATTCTCGCTTTACTCAAATTATATGGCGGCAGTATAATTTTGTCAACAAAACAAAGGAGCTGATATATATGAGCAGGAAAACTGCGGAGCTGCTGCTTGCAGCGGTGATAATCGCAAGAAGCACAGCCTATCTTTTTTCAAAAATAGTAATGGAGGATTTAGACCCACTCAATCTGATGGCGGTCAGATTTATCCTGGCCTTTGTATTCCTGTTTGTACTGTTTTTCAAAAGGGTTATTAATATAGATAAGACATCGCTTGTGAACGGAGTTATACTCGGCAGCATATTCTTTGCGGTTATGTGCGCCGAGCTGTTCGGACTGAAATTCACAGACTCGTCTACAACCTCTTTTCTCGAAAACACAGCGATAGTATTCGTTCCGCTGTTTGAGGCTGTGCTGTGCAGGAGACTTCCGAAACCTTTCGCTATGGTTTCAGCCGTTGCGGCTCTTGTCGGGGTCGGACTTCTGACACTTAAAACCGGCGCATTTGCTCTGACTTTCGGAGAGCTTCTGTGCCTGCTGGCCGCAGTTCTCTATGCGATAGCGATAATTGCAACCGACAGGCTTTCAAAAAAAGGAGACGCTCTGCTCATAGGAATAGTTCAGGTGGGCACTATGGGATTTCTCGGACTTGCCGCAGCTTTCATATTTGAAACACCTCATATGCCGCAGGGAAGCACAGAGTGGATTATGATAGTTATTCTGGCAGTGGTATGCACAGGCTTTAGCTTCACGCTCCAGCCTGTTGCCCAGAGGGGCACTACCGCGGAAACCGCAGGCCTGATGTGCGCCTTAAATCCTCTTGTGGCAGGGAGCCTCGGCGTTATATTCCTGAATGAACCTGTAACCCTGACGGGGATAATCGGCTGCATACTAATACTGGCAGCAATAGCTCTGCCGTATCTGCGTCCCGCAAAGCAGCCCGCGCAGCAGCCTTTTATTCGTAATTTGCTGTATAAACACAGGTTTTATGCATAAAAACTAAGTTTTTTAACTTTTTTATAAATATTTATTCATTTTCTCTTGCATAATTATTTATGATGGTGTATAATCATAATTAAGTTAACAAAGTTAAATAAATTTACGATATAAAATAAGAAAGGCAGAGAGAAAAATGGCAAAGGAAAAAGTTGTACTCGCTTATTCAGGCGGACTTGACACATCAATTATAGTTACATGGTTAAAAGAGAATTACGATTTCGACGTAATCTGCGTATGCTGCAATGCAGGACAGAGCGATGACTTCGACAAAATCAACCAGAAGGCTCTGGCAACAGGCGCTTCCAAATCATACGTTCTTGACATTCAGGAAGAGTTCATAACAGACTACATATGGCCTACACTGAAAGCCGGTGCAATCTACGAAAACGATTACCTGCTGGGAACATCAATGGCTAGACCGCTTATGGCAAAGAAGCTTGTTGAAATTGCAAATCAGGAAGGCGCATACTACATCGTACACGGCTGCACAGGCAAGGGTAACGACCAGGTAAGATTTGAAACAACTATCAAAGCATTAGACCCGTCAATCAAAATCATCGCTCCTTGGAGAGAGTGGGATTTAAGCTCAAGGGAAGAATGTATAGAATATGCTAAGGCTCACAACATTCCTATCGAACAGACAGTTAAAAAGATATACAGCAGAGATGAAAACATATGGCACATCAGCCATGAGGGCGGAAACCTTGAAAACCCTTGGAACGAACACCTTGACGATATCCACGTTAAGTCAGTTCCTATCGAAAAGGCTCCCGACAAGGCAACCTATGTTGACATCACTTTCAAGGCAGGTGTTCCTGTAGCTCTTGACGGAGTGGAAATGGGACCTGTGCAGCTGCTTACAAAATTAAACGAGCTTGGTTCCGTAAACGGCGTAGGAACTATAGATATAATTGAGAACAGACTTGTAGGTATGAAATCCCGTGGTGTATATGAAACTCCCGGCGGAACAATTCTCTACAAGGCTCACGCCGCACTCGAAAAGCTGATACTTGACAGAGATTCAATCCAGTACAAGAATATTGTTTCACAGAAATTTGCACAGCTTGTATATGACGGTTTATGGTTCACACCATTAAGAGCTGCTATCTCAGCTTTCGTTGATTCAATCGAAGCTGACGTTGACGGTATTGTAAAGATGAAGCTCTACAAGGGCTCTGCAATCCCTGCTGCAACTCAGTCACCTAACTCATTGTACAATGAAGAATTTGCTACATTCAGCAAGGACGAAGTATACAACCAGAGCGACGCAGAAGGTTTCATCAACCTGTTCTCACTGCCTCTGAAGATTCGTGCAATACAGAAACAGATTAAAGAAGGAGGTAACAAGCCTAATGAAGCTCTGGAAAGGAAGGTTTACAAAAACAGCGACTTCATCTGCTAATGAATTCAACGCTTCTATCCCTTTTGATCAGAGAATGTACGCTCAGGATATTGCAGGCAGCTGCGCTCACGCAGCTATGCTTGCAAAGCAGGGCATAATCGAAAAAGACGAGGCTGATCAGATAATCAGCGCTCTCAAGGATATCAAGGCGGATATAGAGGCCGGTAAAATAGAGTTTACTATCGAGCAGGAGGATATTCATATGAATATAGAGAGTATCCTCACCGAAAGAATAGGCGATGTAGGCAAGAAGCTGCATACTGCAAGAAGCAGGAACGACCAGGTGGCTGTCGATTTCAGAATGTATCTCAAAGAAGAAATCAATGAAATACAATCACTCCTTAAAAATCTGAAGTCGGCGCTGTATGAGATTGCAGATAAAAACCAGGAAACAATAATGCCCGGTTACACTCATCTGCAGAGGGCGCAGCCTGTAACTTTAGCCCACTATATGCTGGCGTACTACAATATGTTTAACAGAGACGAGCAGCGTTTTGCGGACTGCCTTGGCAGAACCGACATGCTTCCTCTCGGCTGCGGCGCGCTGGCAGGCACTACCTACAATACAGACAGAGATTTTCTTGCGCAGGAGCTGGGCTTTGCAGGTATCTGCCCCAACAGCCTTGACGCTGTCAGCGACAGGGATTTTGCACTGGAATTTCTTTCGGCATGCTCAATTTCAATGATGCATCTTTCAAGATTTTGCGAGGAGCTCATACTGTGGAATTCAACAGAATTCGGTTTTGTTGAAATGGACGATGCTTTTGCTACCGGCAGCAGCATTATGCCGCAGAAGAAAAATCCTGATATGGCTGAGCTTATCAGAGGTAAGACCGGCAGAGTATACGGCGATATGGTTACGCTTTTTACTCTTATGAAGAGCCTGCCGCTTGCCTACAACAAGGATATGCAGGAGGATAAGCCTCCGGTATTTGATGCATCGGATACATTAAAAGCATCGTTATCCATATTTACAGAAATGATTTCAACCGTCACATTTAACAAGGACAAAATGAAAGCGGCTGTAAAGAACGGATTTATGAATGCTACAGATGCGGCTGACTATCTGGTTTCAAAGGGAATACCTTTCAGAGACTGCCACGAGATAATAGGCAGACTGGTACTCTACTGCATAAACGAAAACACTGCAATAGAGGATCTGTCACTTGAAACTCTGAAAACATTCTCGGATAAATTTGAAGCGGATATCTATGAAAACATAGATCCTGCCGCATGTATTAAAGCTAAGCTGTCAGCAGGCTCTACTTCATTTGAAAGCGTGAAGAAGCAGCTTGATGATATAAATTAGTCACTCTCACATTTCATTAGACTTTCTTATTTGCAAAGAGTCCGGCATTATGCCGGCTCTTTTGCTGTGCATCTACAATCGGTGCAAGCTCCATCTTTCTCCACTATGCTGATAATCCGGATTTTATTTTTCAAACTTGTTTTCGCAAACTTATGTTTATTTTTCCTATATTTTATGCTACAATATAGTTGTTGTCACCCCCTATACTGTCAACAGGAGGGAGGTGTCTGTATGGATTGGCTAATATCCTTATTTTCTTCTATCGAAGCAGGCATAATTTGCCATTATATCTGCAAATGGCTGGATAGAAGATGATACTGTGGCAACAATCAGCATAAAATAAAACCCGACAGCTAGCATCTGTCGGGTTTTACTTTTAGTATCCGTATGGTTACTAATATCCTTTTGCCTATAGACATTATATATTATACACAAATTCTATGTCAAGTATTCTCTGATAATTATCAAGAGTTTTGCCAATATAAGAAAAAGCCTTCTAATCTCTATTAGCAGATTAAAAAGCTTCCTTATTCCAGTTCTTATCGTTTTCCCCCCTGAGTTTGGAAAAAGAGCAGAAGTAAAATCACACCCTACACATTCATCTGTCGCTCCTCATTCTGATCTAAAGAAGATACTCTGACATAACCGTATTCTTTCATGATTTCACATCACCTCCTGTGCATGGTATTTTATCAGAACAAAGTGCCGCGGTCTTTTACTTGTTTGCACACATTCTGTCATATGGAAGGCTTTGAAATCCCAGAGCTGTTTCTGCATTTACTGCATCAGCATGCTTAATCTCATATTTGTAATCACTCATCTGTACTATCTGATTCTGCAGACTGTTCAAGCTGCTCAGGCTTCGGCTCCTCTTCATCTCTGACAATTCTCATAACACTCATTCTGTTTTTGATCTTCATTTTTTTGAATATATTATAAATATGGGTTTTAACCGTGCTTTCTGAAATAAACAGAGCCTCTGCAATCTCCGCATTGCTGCGGCCCTCATAGATAAGCTCCACCAGTTCTTTCTCTCTGTCTGTAAGGTCATACTCCTCTTTAACCTTATCGAGTCTGTCCTCAAGGCAAAACTCCGGCGCCTTTTCTTCGCTGCTGAAATATGCAGGAACAAACGCGCGCCTGTAGACAAGATATATCATAACGATATTTATAACAAACCAGAATATGATAGTCAGATCCAGCGGTTCTCTGATGAATTTGCTGTTTCCCCAGTATACCGAGGTCTCACCCCAGAAATATGAAGCGTAGTTCCACGTCAGCATAGCTGTAATTATAACCATATATACGGTCAGATCCCTGTCTGCTCGTTTATACAGAGCCGCAACTATGTAGGCAATGCTTCCTATAAGCATCATAAATACCAGAACAATATCCGATACCAACAGAATCCACTTGATATTATACATAAAATCAACACTGAATACGATTGTCGATATGCACCATACAGAAGCATACGCTATGGCATAAACCCTTGCCATTTTGTAATAGCCCTCAAGTATATCTTCTTCTGTGAGCTTCTGCTCAACCGAAAGCCACGACACAAACAGTATGGCTATTATACAGTCACCGAACCTTAGAAGCTCTATATTATCATATCCGGCTATGAAGTAGTCGGTATAGTATATAATCATATCATATATGCACATTATCAGCAGGCAGGTCGAAAACAAAAGCATAGAATTGTTAAGGCTCGTATTGCCTTTTCGTCTTGCCAGTATACTCATTGTAAAGCTGGATATACCAAGAAATATAGCTATAAGGTAACATATAAGAATAATATGGTTCATTGTCTGCTCACTTCTCCCATCAGGTCAGTTGATTTTAATAACTTATATTGTAACACAATTATTATGTTTTTTCTATAGTGCAAAACAGCCGGTTTGTATAGTTTCTAGTCGCCAAGCACCTTGCCTATAGAGTCATATATAACAAGATCAGCCTGTGAGTCATAGCCTGTTTCCGATTTGTTTATTAAAATCATATTACTTCCTCTGAAATACCTGATAAGTCCTGCCGCAGGATATACCACCAGCGAAGTGCCGCCTACAATAAGAGTATCGCAGGAAGCGATGGCATTTACCGCGCCGTTTATGACATCCTCGTCAAGTCCCTCCTCATAAAGCACCACATCCGGCTTGACAACGCCGCCGCATTTGCTGCACTTAGGGATTCCGTCCTCACAGTTTGCTTCATTCATAATATAGTCCAGATCATAAAACTGCCCGCAGTCCATACAGTAGTTTCTCAGCACCGAGCCGTGCAGTTCATAAACATTGCGGCTTCCTGCTTTCTGATGAAGTCCGTCTATATTCTGTGTCACAATACCCTTGAGTTTGCCCTCCTGCTCCAGCCTTGCCAGCGCCAGATGCGCCTTGTTGGGCTGGGCATCAGGATATATCAGATTCTTTTTGTAGTAATCGAAAAACACCTGCATCTTATCTGTAAAAAAAGTGTGACTCAGCATCTGCTCAGGCGAATAGCCGTATTCGCTCATAGCGCTGTACAGTCCCTTTTCGGATCTGAAGTCAGGTATATTGCTTTCGGTGGAAACTCCCGCTCCTCCAAAGAATACAACGCTGCCGCTCTTATCAATTATATCTTTAACTCTCTTATCCATATGCTTATCCTCCTAAATCACTTATATCTATTTTACACCCTATTTCATTTTCGTCAAATATATCTGTCCCGGCGCTTTGGTTTAGTATATAATAGATACATCTAAAATCTAAAGACGGAGCTTTGTTCAATGAAAAAAATGATTATCGCAGGAGCAGGACAGATGGGCATGTCTGTTTCGCAGCTTCTGAATGAAACAAATATACACCTTACAGCCTTTGCCGACAACAGCCCGAATAAATGGAAAGACGGCGATGTTCCCGTTGTTTCCTTTGCCGACGCAGCAACTATGAAACCCGATGTAATTCTTATCGGGGTTTTAGACGATGAGCGGGCAGGCAGTATGAAAGAGCAGTTTAATGCCTTGGGCTATTCCGGTAAATATATATTCCTGAGCGACATATACAATACCTATGATATGAGAAGCGGCGCATTCCGAAGATTCATACCGCGCCTTGACAGCGTTCCCGGAGCTGTCGCTGAGCTTGGAGTCTACAAGGGCGATTTTTCACTGGAGCTTCGCAGACAGTTTCCGGGCAGACTTTTGTATCTGTTTGACACCTTTGAGGGCTTTAATGCAGATGATGTAAAGATTGAAACAACGGGCAGCTTCTCACAGTCAAAGCCTGAGGACTTCACAGATACTTCAGCAGAATATGTGCTTGGCAGATTTGATGATACATCAGCTATAGTTTTAAAAAAGGGATACTTCCCCGATACTGCCGCAGGGCTTGAAAACGAAGTCTTTGCCTTTGTGAGCCTTGATGCAGACCTGTATGCTCCGACTCTTGCAGGTCTTGAGTTTTTTTATCCGAGACTGTCGCAAGGGGGCGCAATCCTGCTTCACGACTACGGCAGCAAAAGGTTTTCGGGTGTCTTTGAGGCAGTTTCAGACTATGAAAAAAAGCATGGCAGGCTGATGCTTGTACCACTGTGTGATCTTCACAAATCCTGCATCATACTTCGACCTTAGCTTTAAATTTATTCTCAAAAGAATAGAATAGATACAAATACGGCATAATAAATCTTAAAATAAACTACGGAGGATTATTATGTCTAATATGTTTTGTTTCCAATGTCAGCAGACCGCCGGAAACAGCGGCTGCATCAGAACAGGCGTGTGCGGCAAGCAGCCTGAAACGTCAAATCTTCAGGACAAACTTGTATCACAGCTTATCACCCTTGCAAAGCTTACAGGCTCATCAGACGGAAGCGACAGCCCTGGCAGAGCGGACAGGCTTATCGTTGACGGGCTTTTTACCACTCTCACAAATGTGAACTTTGACGACAGGGCCATAACTGAATTTACTGAGCGTGTCACTGCTTTAATTAAAGAAAAAGGCGGCAGCGACGAAGCCGCGGTTGACCTCTGGAACGGTGACACAGATATTGTTTCCCTGCGTTCCACACTGCTGTTCGGAATTAAGGGAATGTCCGCCTATGCGCACCACGCCTACAATCTGGGTCACTACGACAAAGAGGTCTTGGACTGGTTCTACAAGGGACTCAAAGCTGTTTCCTGCGAACATACCGCAGAGGAATGGCTCTCCCTTATACTCGAGTTCGGCAGGATAAATCTCAAATGCATGGAACTTCTCGACAGGGCAAACACCGGCGCTTTCGGTCAGCCTGTGCCGACTGCTGTAAACACCGACATCAAAAAAGGACCTTTTATCGTTGTTTCGGGGCACGACCTTGAGGATATGCATCAGCTCCTGGAGCAGACAAAGGATAAGGGTATAAATGTCTATACCCACTGCGAAATGCTGCCCGCCCACGGTTATCCGGGACTCAAAAAATATCCACATCTTGCAGGCAACTTCGGCACCTCATGGCAAAGTCAGCAGAAAGAATTTGAAAACATTCCGGCGCCTGTGCTGTTTACAACCAACTGTCTGATGCCACCCCGCGAAAGCTACAGGGACAGAGTCTATACCACCTCTGTCGTAGGCTATGAGGGTCTTGTGCATATAAGCGGGGATGTGAACAATCACAAGGATTTCACCCCTGTTATAGAAAAGGCTCTGGAGCTTGGCGGCTATGAAAACGACCACAGCATGAGCGGAATAAACGGCGGTCATATGCTTACCACAGGCTTTGCCCACAATGCAATCCTTGAAAACGCAGGTAAAATCATCTCTCTAATCAAAGAGGGCAGGATAAAGCATATATTACTTGTGGGCGGCTGCGACGGCGCTCATCCGGGAAGAAACTACTATACCGAGTTTGTCAGGAATACGCCTATGGATTCCATCATCTTAACCCTCGCCTGCGGCAAATACAGATTTAACGATATCAACCTTGGAGAAATAGACGGTATTCCGAGAATTCTCGATGTAGGTCAGTGCAACGACTCATACAGCGCCATACAGGTCGCCCTTGCCCTTGCAGACGCCTTTGGCTGCTCTGTAAACGAGCTTCCTCTGACTCTGGTACTCTCATGGTACGAGCAGAAAGCCGTGTGCATACTGATAACACTGCTTTCTCTTGGAATAAAGGGGATATATCTGGGACCTACGATGCCTGCATTTTTCTCTGAAAACGTGCTTAAAATTCTTCAGGAAACCTTTGATATACGCCCGATTACAGACCCGAAGCAGGATTTAGACGATATTCTCGGCAGAGGCTGAAAATAGAAACAGGGGCCCGGTACAGATATGTACAAGGCTCCTGTTTCTTCTTAATATTCTATATTCAGTGAGGTCATTAATTTTCATACACAATTCTGCCGTCAGCCATTGTTGACAGCACCTTTCATAACCTTATCCTTCGATGAGTTTCCCTCCCATAGTTAACAGCATTTTATACATTTCAGGTCTTCGGTCTCTAAACACAACAACCTCTTTTCTATATGCTGCCAGAGCCTCCATATCAAATTCCGCAACCGCAACCCCTTCGGTTCTGCCATCCATTTCCCTTATTTTATTACCCCTGTTATCACTTATGAACGATGCACCCCAGAACCTTATGGCAGTACCCGCTTTCGGTTCTTCCTCATCGCCTATTCTGTTTGACGCAATTACAGGAGCCATATTTGCGGCAGCATGCCCCAGCATCACATTCTGCCAGTGATGATAATCCACATCCGCATTATCAAGCTCTGCTACGGGCACTGCAAAAGACCCTATCGCAGTTGGGTAAAACAGAAATTCAGCTCCCTGGAGACACATTATTCGCGCCGCCTCAGGGAACCACTGATCCCAGCATATGCCAATACCGATTTTTGCATAATGTGTATCCCAAACTTTAAAACCTGTATCGCCCGGACTGAAATAAAATTTTTCATAATACCCCATATCATCCGGAATATGAGTTTTTCTGTAGAAACCAAGAATTTCCCCATCTGCATCTATCACAGCGACCGTATTAAATCTTACAATGCCGGCATCTTCATAAAAGCTTACCGGCAAAACAACCTTTAACTCGCTGGCAATCTTACACATTTTATCAAGCATCGGATTATTATCACGAGGTCTTGCCAGATCTATATAGTCATAGTCTTCGATCTGCGCAAAATACGGGGTTTCGAAAAGCTCCTGAACCTGAATTATATCTGCCCCTTTACCCGCAGCTTCCCGTATAAGTTCTTCAGCCTTCTTTATATTCTCTTCACGATCCCGGCTGCACATCATCTGTGTACACGCTACAGTTACTTTTCGCATTTTTTATCTCCTTTAATATCAGCAGTTTTGTAAGAAAAGAGCTGCATTAAACACAACCTCTTCAATGCAGCTCTTTTGCCACGTATACAACTGAACATCATCTTCAGCTGTATACAACTCTGCCATCAACCATAGTAAGCAGCACCTTTGTATCTCTTATATCCGGATTTTCCTCAAGTTCAAGAAGATTTCTGTCCACAACGGTTATATCTGCAAGCTTACCCTCTTCAAGTGTTCCCAGCTCATTTTCCCTGTGTTCCGCATAGGCTGCCCCACTTGTAAACATATCTATCATTTCCGGCATCGCCAGCTTTTCCTGTGGATTCCAGCCGCCTTCAGGAATATCGTCATAGTACTTCCTCGTATTACCCGCATACATACCCCAGAACAGATTGCCTTCTACTACAGGGCAGTCTGTACCGCCTGCCAGAACGGCTCCGTTGTCTTTCAGCTGTTTGAACGGCCATGTATATCGTTCACGCTCCGGCCCAAGTTTTTCCGGATAGCAGTTTTCTTCCCACTTCATAGTGCCTGCCGCAAGATGTTCCGGCTGTATTGAGCATATAATGCCCAGCTGTCCGAACCTTGGAATATCATTAGGATCAACCAGTTCAAGATGTTCAACCATGTGTCTGCTTTCTGTTTCAGGGAATTTCTTTAATGCTTTTTCATATGCATTTAAAGCTTCTCTGCATGATCTGTCTCCACACGAATGCAGCCTCACAGAAATATTGTTTTTTGTTGCAACTTCTATCGCCTCCGCCATTTTATCAAGGTCAATAGTAGCCTTGCCTTTTTCACCCGGGTTGTCGCTGTAATCCTCAAGAAGCATACCCGTGAAGTTTGCGGGAGTTCCATCTATGAACTGCTTCATATAAGGGACACGATAAAATCCTTTTCCCTCCAAATCAGCTTTTTGACGTATTTTATCAAAAGTATTTATATCCTCAAAAAGATTTCTGGCTGCGTTCACGCGTATTTTAAGCTCATTGTTGCTGACCATCTCAAAATATACTTCCGGAAAAGATAAATCCAGTGAAAGGTATGGTGTCATATCGCTTACAGAAGTTATTCCAAGACTTACCGCTTTATCAATGTAGCCCTCTATGAGCTGCTTTACTGTTTTTTTATCAAATTCAAAAGCATGCTTTGCCGCAAGCGCAACTGCATTTTCAAGAAGTACTCCCGTAGGTTCTCCGTTTTCATCTCTGCATATAATGCCTCCCTCCGGAGCTTCTGTATTTTTATCTATACCGCATTCCCGAAGTCCTCTGCTGTTAAGCCATGCCATATGCAGTTCTTCATCCATAAGAAAAACCGGTCTGTCGGCAATTACAGCATCAAGTGTCCCGGCATCAGGCATTGAAGTATCTTCCCAGGACATTCTTCTGAAGCCTACCCCCATTACCCATTTTTCCTCCGGTATGGTCTTCGCAAAGTCAGCTATAATACGTGCGACATTCTCCTTTGAAGTTGTTGAATACAGTTTCTCATATTTCTCCAATATGCCTGCCTGTATGAGATGTACGTGATTATCGTGAAGGCCGGGAATTATGAGATTACCTTTAGTGTATGTTATGACATTTGTATCATTTCCAACATACCTTTCCATCTCCGCTTTTTTGCCAAGTGCCAGTATTTTATTACCCCTGACAGCAATAAAATCAATGTTGCTGTCAAGGCCTCTACCACAATAAAAACTTGCGCCTTCTAAAATTATATCTGCTTTTAATTCTGTTTTCATTGTCTTTCTTTCCCCCTGGAATTTCAACTTATTTTACGGCCTTTTCGTATTCAAGACCATAATCAAATCCGCCTATATGTTTCTTCTGGAGATACTTTCCGTATATGAAGTATGCCACAAACGCAAATGCACATGACGGAATAATTGCTGATGTATAAGGGAATACCGGCGCATATGCCCATGTTGCAGGATTCAGAATGCAGATGTAAATCGCAACCGATATAACAAGAATTATTATACCTCCCCAGTTGCCGCCACCGTAATATCTCATGCCACTGCTTGCAGTAGTATTGTATAACGATCTTAAATCTATATGTCCTTTTCTGAAATAATAGTAATCCAGCATCTGAATTATACTCATAGGTCCGAATATTGCGGCACTGTAATTCATAAGCATCTGATAGTTATTATACATAAAATCCTGGAAGAATGAAAATATTACCACAGGTATCAGGAAACATATTGTAACAACAACCCATTTTCTGTTCGCAAACACATTATAGTTCTTAAGACCCAGACAGGTATTATAAAATGCATATGCTCCTGAAGTAAGGTTTGCAAGAATTACAAAGAATAATGCTAATGCTCCAAACCATATTCCGCCTAAAGGAATCATCCATTCTGTAGGATCTGAACTTCCTACAGTATATGCAGAGGCTGCAGAAAGAAGTGCAACTGCAACAGGCATTATTGCCAGACCTATCATATTCCCCCACAGCGTTGATTTCTTGGTTTTATTGAGTCTGCCTAACGCACCAAGGCCGGGCCACCATGATATTCCTGCGCCTATATTAAGCTCTAAAGATAAAAGAATGTTTATATTCTTTTCCGGATACGGCGCCAGCGGCTCTGCATTCCAGATTTCTGACCATGAGCTTTTCGTAATAAGGGAAACCGCCATAATGATAATGCATATAATAAGTCCCGGAACCATAATACGATTCATAACCTTTAGCGCCGCAGGTCCTTTATAAACAATAAACCACATAACCGCTACCGCAACAAGAGTAAACAAAGTTATCATTATAGGTTTCATATCTGAGCCGGACAATTCAGTCATGAGACTTTTTGATGAGCGGGCACACATGGAACCTAATATAATTACCCAGCCTACATTCAGGAAAAGGAATATTGCAAATACAATTTTCATTCCTATCTTTCCAAAGAAAACACCAATGGATGTGTATGTATCAATACCATATTTATGAGAAATAACCGAAACAGCCAGCGCCACCAGTAATGTTCCGATAAGGTTTCCTGCCAGAGCAGTTACTATTGCCATCTTAAAGCTCACAATGCTGGCTAAAAGTCCTCCCGTAAGAAAACACCATGTTGCAATACCATAGCCGGTATTTGCAAAGATTGAATCTCCCAGTCCATACATTCTTTCTGATTTCAAAAGAGGCATTGAACTGAATTTAGCTTCTTTTGCATAATTATCCACCAGATTTCACCTCCTATAAAAACGCTGCTATTGAAAGAATTATTCCTGCAACACCACATAAAACCAGTCCGACCTTATGTACTGTGCTTAATGGTTCATATTCTTCCTGCTCTTTTTCAGCTGCAGCTACTCTACGTATAAGTTCATCTTCAACTTCTTTACTGAAGCCCGATTTTCCTTCCAGAGCAGTTCTTACCTGCTCTTCATTTCCAAGTAATAACATCTCTTGCACCTCCTTTATTGTTTCAGTATACACAACACAATTCCGAATTTACAGAATATTGTTGCTTATCATATGATTTTTTTATGATTTAATTTTGACTTTTACAGTATTTATGCTTTATAATATAAATATTTATAGCAACTTAATCAGTTTTTTCGGGAAGGAGGATAATAATGCTAAAAACCATCACATATGATGAAAAAATTGCTGTTAAAATCGAACTTTCAAATATCAGAAACTATCCGAAGCATATTCATAAGGACTTTCAAATTTTTTATGTTCTTGAGGGAGAACTGTCGCTGACACTGTTTTATGCCACCTACAGACTCCGTCCGGGAAGCATTCACATCATACATTCTGAAGATGTACATTCAATTAAAAGCATCACAGAGAATAATCTGGTGCTGGTGCTCAGCTTTGACAGAGACTACTTTAAAAGCATATTTCCCCACTTTGTAACCACTGTCTTTATTACAAATATTGAAGAAGGCGCATTTTCAAAACGAGATATTCTTTGCGATCAGATATTTGCAATAGTGGCTGAAACATATAACCGTTCTCCCGGCTATGCGGCGCGTATAAACAATGCCGCAGTCGCTCTTATCAATACCCTTATGAATAATTTCAGGGGCTTTGTAATAGATCCCTCCGAAAAAGCCTTCATACACAAAACATCTCATGACTATATGCAGGTTGACAGAATAAGCCGTATTATTCAGTTTGTATACGAGAATTATCCATATAAAATAAGCCTTTCGGAAATAGCCGAAAGAGAGCATATGAGCTCCTACTATCTTTCTCATGTGTTTCGTAAGCTGGTCGGCGTTAATTTCAGAGATTTTGTAAGTATGGTACGTATAGAAATGTCAGAAGTCTCTGTGCTGTCAACAAACAAAAGCATTTCGCAGATTTCACAGGATATGGGCTTTTCAGATGCAAAATACTATGTCAGCCACTTCTATGACCATATGGGTTGTCATCCCAAAGAATACCGCAGGAAATACTCCGGCAAGGTGCTTGGCGCAGTCGAGCCTGAAATAACAGATTATCCCCTCGAAAAACTGAAATCCGTCATAGGAAACTTCACTCAATACCCCGTATTTAAAAATGATACTGAAAAGGTAAGCCATATTGAAATGGATTTCAGCGCACAGGCAGAAGGCAAATTCAGGACTCCCGCAAAAAGCTCCGCAATATTTGACGATATATACTCAAACTTTACTATGGATTCCGACAGCTCATATGATATGTCCCGACTATATCGTGACATTCTTCCACAGGAGTCTGTCATCGCTTTGCTGCGCTGTATAACAGCCTGTCCGGAAAATTTCGCTTATCCACAGATTAATCTCACAGACAAAGCAGATTCTGCCACAGGGCTTCTGACACCAAACGGTCTCCGAAAGCCGCTGTATTATCTGCTCAAAATGCTTGAGACGCTTCCTTCCGATATAGTCCTTTACGGCCCCAACTATCTGGGACTTCAGGATTCAGATACCAAATATCTGCTGATTTTCAACCCCGAAAAAGACGAAAATCTGACGGTGGACATAATTGCAAGGAATATATCCTCGGAATACAAGGTTACAAAGCACAAGATGATTGCGGCCAACTCCTGTCTTAATTTCTGGGCCCAGCTTAATTTCAGCAGCAGCCTCGACATAGAGGATATAGAGAATATAAATTATATGTCAAAGCCCGACATAGAATTCGAGCTTATACCTGTACTGGAGCAGTATTACACATCAATAGAACTGGCGCCCTATGACATAGTTCTGCTGAAATTCACAAGGTACTTATAATTGACTAATCACCTCAAAAAGTATATACTTCAAGCAAAGGGGAAAAGGGGTGAATTATGTCGAAAAAAAGAAAAAGAAAAACAAAGGACAGGAAGAAATATATATTTTCACTGGCGCTGATGCTGGCGCTGCTTCTTGTCCTCATTTTTATGAAAAGCTGCTCATCATCACACAGCGACACCAGAATTGTCGGCTATCTGCCAAGCTGGTATTACCAGTGCTATCACGATGTTGACTTTGCGGGTCTTACGCATATCAATATTGCATTTGTAAATCCCGATTCAGACGGTAATATGAGCTGCAGTATCCCCGACAAAGAACTTAAAAAAATAATCAGAAAGGCTCATCATCATAAGGTCAAGGTTATAGCAGCCTTAGGCGGTGGCGGTGGCTACAGGCATTACACAGACCTGACCTCAGATAAGACCGCAATTAAAGCCTTTGATGACAAAATCATAGAGTACATACAGAAGTACGACTTTGACGGTATTGACCTTAATATAGAGGGCGATGTGGAGTCTGAATTCTGGAACAGCTACGATGTATGGGTAAAGGATTTATCAAAGAAATGCCGCAAAAACAACCTGATTCTGTCCTGCGCCGTCGCTTCGTGGTTTGACGGCTACATAGAGGAAAAAACACTGGACAGATTTGATTTCATTTCTGTTATGGCATATGACAACAGGGGAAGCAGCGAGAACCATTCAACCTATGAATACGCTCAGAGCTGTCTTTCATACTTTGAAAACGAGAGAAATATCGACAGAGACAAGCTGGTGCTTGGAATTCCGTTTTACGGCTACAGATATGACGCAAACGGCGCCTGCACCGGCAAGGTAGTAACCTACAAGGAGGTTGCAACCTACAACGCAGATTCCGAGTACGATGATATAAGCGGGACATGCAGATACAACGGCATCAATACCGTAAGCAAAAAAGCCATGCTGGGAGCTGATTACGGCGGTGTTATGGTATGGGCTCTGGGGCAGGATATGACAGGTAAAACATCACTTCTCAAGGCCATAAGTGACACGCTTGAAAAATAAGACAGGACAGGCTGTATTACCTGTCCCGTATTTATATTGAAGTTTATTAATTTTTACATATGTGAAATCAGCCATAAGCCTCCACTTCGTTTGGCATTGTTGTTGTAACATAAGGTCCGCCTAAGGATCCCTCCCCTATTTCTGAATCGGTCATGTATGCGATTTCATCCATGTTCACATAATACTTGCCGTTAATTTTATAACATGTAAGCCCTACAACCTGTCCGTCCCATATAATGCTCATAGTTGAACGCTCTGCATAGCGGGTTTTGCCGTCGCCTTTCTTTAGAGGCGCAGTTCCGCTGTAACGGCTCATACTGTTAACTACTATAGCATTGTCTTCAAACTTGACATCAAATGATTTATTCGTTACTGACATAAGCTTTGCAACGTCATCGATTTTGAAGTAGTACTGCTTGTTTATCTTATATGCCTCCAGCTCTTTATCCGATCTGGCTTTGGATGTAGCATATGTCGTGAGCCACTTTGTCTCAGACTTCGTTTTTATCTTGCCCTTGCCTGTTTTGTAATAGTTGTATTTTTTATGCTCAGTGCTCTTAACAGGTATGTAGCAAACCTTGCCGTCATACAGAACCTTATATATCATCGCTGATTCTTTATAATGAGGCTCCGGCCTGTAAACAAACTTACTTACTCCGTAGACTATGGAAATGTCGCCGTCTGTCATCGGAATCATGCCGTTAACAGCCTTAAGTTTCCTGTACGCCTCGCCTTCATCCATTTTGTATTTCTTCAGAATCTTAATTCCCTCAGGGCTATATGCCATACCACCGTATGAAGACCATGGTCCGTTAAGAACCATTGTGCCCTTCGCCTTGCCCAGCTTCTTTACGGCTGAATATGACATTGAACCTGTAAAGTCACTTAAGTTCTTTGTCGGAATATAGCACTTGCTGGAGTTGAACCAGACTTCGGAATAACCGTTGCCAGCGTCTTTCTTTACAACCTGAATTTTAAACTTGTCCTTTGCGGCAGCTACAGCAGCAGCCGAATCGCTTGGCTGAGCCTTAATATCTACAGCCTCACTGCTTTTTACCACTGCATTGTACTTTATGCCCGGTTTGTTCTCGTCTGAACGCTTAAGATTTATCCACTTTGCATTTACATAGTAAAGGCCATGAATATAGTAAATCTGGTAATGACCGTTTATCGGCGTAGAGTTAGTAACCTGAACCAGCTGGTTTGACTTGAGCTTTCCTGCTGTTACATAATTATCGCTTGCAGGAGTTGTCTTTACATAGACATCGCAGGTTGCTGTTCCTGATGCAGTAACTTTAGGAACATTCAGGTCCTGATTTCGAATATCCTTTATGTAAACATCTGCACGTTTAAGGAAGTAAACTCCCGGTTTCCAGCTGCCGTACTGCTCTCTCCCGATTCCTCCGCAGGTTGTGCTTAAGCCTCGCCCCTTGTCGATTCCTCCGCACTCCCAGACTGCAACCCATGTTTCATTGTATCCTAAAAGCTTGAAGCTACTACCCTCAGCGCAATAGAATGCAATGTTCGGATTAGACGGATTGTTAGGTCCCTGATATGAATACTTGGTCTTGCTTAATTCCTTTATTCGCAGGTCATGCCAGTTCTTGGACGGAGAATTTGTCGGTTCGAAATATCCCGGCGCCGCGCTACTGGAGCCTCTGTACCTGGTATTGACTATCGCTTCACCTATATACTGGCTCTTTAAATCTGCCGGCAAGTCACGAGCGTACCATTCTCTCGGCACATTTTTGAAGTAGTTGCTTTTTACCGCACCTTTCAAATTGTTCTCACTGCCATAAAGGTACTGATTGAGTATCTTCATATCCATAGGAAACGGATATAGTTCCGCATTGGCCTTATCAGTTTCACAAGGATAACCTGTATAGGCAAATGCGTTGACAGGAACCATAGTAATCATCATCACCATGACGAGAGCTATAATCAGTGATTTTCTGACTCCTGCCTTGCCTTTTTGCATTAGCATAGTTTTCATAATTTTTACCTTCCTTTAATTATTACGCTGCCTTTTAACGTCCTTTATTTTCTTCATTATACTCCCCTCCCATATGGAATATCAAGCAAAGTGCACAAAAAAATACGGGACAGGCGATATTGCTTATCCCGTATCTGTATATATACCCTTTATTTCACTTCAAAGTCAAGACCGTCCGCATTTGCAGTAATGGTTACTGTATTGCCGTCAACGATATCGCCTCTGATTATCTTGGCTGCCAGCTCGGTTTCAATATATTTCTGAATATATCTGTTTACAGGTCTAGCGCCGTAGTTAGGGTCATAAGCCTCTTTGGCAATGAAATCTCTGCCTGCATCGGAAAGTACAAGACTTATATCTCTGTCTGCAAGACGTTTCTCAAGACCCTTGAGTGAGAGCGATATAATCTGTCCCACCTGAGCCTCTGTAAGAGGACTGAATACAACTATGTCGTCAATTCTGTTAAGGAACTCAGGTCTGAAGTAATTCTTCATTTCGTTTTTGACCTGCTCTTTAACTGTCTCGTCAATAGTGCCGTCGCTTCTGATGTTTTCAATCAGACTCGTACTGCCTATATTCGATGTCATTATAACTATTGTATTCTTGAAGTCTACTGTCCTGCCCTGATTGTCTGTAAGTCTGCCGTCATCAAGCAGCTGCAGCAATATGTTGAACACATCAGGGTGAGCCTTTTCGATTTCATCAAACAGTACAACGCTGTACGGTTTTCTTCTTACAGCCTCTGTAAGCTGGCCGCCCTCGTCATATCCCACATATCCCGGAGGCGCTCCGACAAGTCTTGATACCGAGTGTTTTTCCATATACTCGGACATATCTATTCTTATCATATTGTTTTCGGAGTCAAACAGCGCTTCCGACAGTGCCTTTGCAAGCTCTGTCTTACCTACGCCTGTAGGTCCGAGGAATATGAACGAACCAATAGGTCTGTTTTCGTCTTTGAGGCCTGCTCTGGCTCTTAATATAGCCTCTGAAACAGCCTGTATACCCTCGTCCTGTCCGATTACTCTCCTGTGCAGTATCTCAGGAAGCTTTAACAGCTTTTCTCTTTCGGATTCAACCAGCTTTGATACAGGTATGCCTGTCCATGCAGATACAACCTCTGCGATTTCCTCCTCTGTAACCTCCTCTTTGAGAAGTCTGTTTTCGTCGCCTCTGCCTGCAAGGTCTTTTTCTTCCTCAAGCTTCTTTTCGAGGTTAGGAAGCGCGCCGTATTTTAGCTGAGCCAGCTTTTCAAGGTCGTATGCTCTTTCGGCATCTTCAATCTGATGCTTAACCTCTTCAATCTGCTGTTTGGTGCTCTTGACCTCTGTAATCGCTTTCTTTTCGTTTTCCCACTGGGTTCTCATTGAAAGCTCTTCCTCCTTGAGAGCGGAGAGCTCTTTTTCGATGGCTTCAAGTCTTGCCTTAGAGCCCTTGTCGTCCTCTTTGCCGAGAGCCTGCTTCTCTATTTCAAGCTGCATTATTTTTCTTGATATCTCGTCAAGCTCCGACGGCATTGAGTCTATTTCTGTTCTGATTTTTGATGCCGCCTCATCCATAAGGTCTATGGCCTTGTCCGGCAGAAATCTGTCTGAAATATATCTGTCCGAAAGCGTAGCGCACGCAATCAGCGCGCTGTCTGTAATTCTAACGCCGTGATGGATTTCAAAACGCTCCTTGAGGCCTCTGAGTATTGAGATGGTATCCTCAACTGTAGGCTGGTCAACCAGGACTTTCTGAAATCTTCTCTCAAGAGCCGCGTCCTTTTCGATGTATTTACGATATTCGTCAAGAGTGGTTGCGCCTATGCAGTGCAGCTCGCCTCTTGCAAGTTTAGGCTTGAGCAGGTTGCCTGCGTCCATTGAGCCCTCTGTCCTGCCTGCTCCGACTATGTTGTGTATCTCATCTATGAACAGAATAATTCTGCCCTCTGATTTTTCGATTTCATTAAGTACGGCCTTGAGTCTTTCTTCAAACTCGCCTCTGAACTTGGCGCCTGCTATAAGGGAACCCATATCAAGCGCGTATATAGTCTTGTCCTTGAGGCCCTCAGGCACGTCGCCGTTTAATATTCTCTGCGCCAGTCCCTCTACTACTGCAGTCTTGCCGACACCCGGCTCACCAATGAGCACAGGGTTGTTTTTGGTTCTTCTTGAAAGTATCTGTATGGCGTGACGGATTTCACTGTCCCTGCCGATTACAGGGTCCAGCTTGCCCTCTCTTGCCATCTCAACCAGATCTCTGCCGTATTTATTAAGAGCGTCATAGTTGTCCTCAGGGTTCTGGCTGGTTACTCTCTGGTTGCCTCTGACCTTTGACAGCGCTTCGAGGAATTTATTTCTGTCTATGTGATATTTGGCAAATATCTTTGCAGACGGAGTCCCTTTCTCGTCAAGCAGAGCAAGGTATATGTGCTCAACGCTTACATATTCGTCCTTGAAACTCTCTGCGTTTTTCTCCGCATTCATCAGTATTGTAGAAAGTCTGCGGGAGGAATATATGTTATCTCCGCCGCCTGAAACCTTAGGCAGCTTCTCCATCTCCTCCTCAAGGTCCGCAATGATAAGATGCGGGTCTATCTCCATAAATTTAAGCAGCTTCGGAATAAGTCCGTCTGTCTGCTGAAGAAGAGCCAGATGCAGATGCTCTCCGTCAAGCATCTGATGACCCTCCGATATTGCGATATTCTGGCAGTCCATTATGGCCTGCTGCGCGTTCTGTGTGAATTTTTCTATGTTCATATATCTTACCCCCATAATCAATATATCTGTATTAGCAATCTCTATATTTATATAATATACCTGTTGAAGCAAAAAGTAAACACTTTTTTAGCACTCACTGTCAAAGAGTGCTAACAATTTTCACAAAACGCCTGTTTTCCAACGTTTACGAGCCCAAAAATTTTTTAAAAAAAGACAGGCAGAGCATAAATTTTATGTCCTGTCTGTCCTTTGCAAGGCTTAATTAAACATATATTATCTTAACTTCTCCGCAGGTTACGCTGCCGCCTACATTTACCTTAGGTCCGCCCGATGCTGTAAATCTGCTCTCGTGTTCAGATGATGCAAGAAAAACACTTATATCCGAAACCACATTCCATGCTGACGGCACATACAGCACCATACTGCCAAACCTGTTATTAACACGTATATCTATAGACGGCTCTGTTATCTTTGCATTGTCAAAATATACTTTGAGCTCTCCAAAGGAGTTTTCAAGTTCCGCGCCTTTGAGATCCTCGCAGGTTATGTACTTGGCTGCGGCTCCGAAGCGGTTGTAGCAGTATATATGTCCGTCTCTGTTTTCTTCTTTTACCTGCTGGTACTCTCCCGTCTGATTTTCGTCCTCATAGGGCTGCCATTTCTCATCGCTATCTCTGTGGTGGTTTGTTCTTTTTCTTCTGGGAAAAAGACATTCAAAGCCTGCCGAAAGCAGTATTACCACAATTATTACTATCCATACCGATATATTCGGAAGCGACAGCACCTCATCAAAGGTGACAAGAGCAATACCCAGCGCGCAGAATATCTCAAAGAAGCTGCGCTCTGCAATTCCGTGAACAAGCATTGCGGCTGCCAGAACTCCCATCAGTATGCTCCATATGCCTATAGTTGCAGTTATGAGTCCCAGCTGGCTCAGTATGAGCAGCAGCGCTATTGCTATTAAAATCAGTCCGTAAAACCATCTTCCTCTTCTCTTCATAAATATCTACCTCTTTTCTTCAAGTTTTTCTTTTAATGCCTTGTAATAACCTCTTGATACATATACCTGCTTGTGCGTGCCCTGAAACTCCACCGCGCTTGAGGCTGTCAGGTTTCTGTTTATCGAATATATCCTGTCGGTATTCACAATAGACGATTTGGATATCCTCATAAACGACGCCGGAAGCAGCTCCTCAAGCTCATACAGCCTGAGTCTTGTTTCGTATACCTCTGCGGCGGTATGCGCCGTAACAGCGCTGCCCTCTGTTTCAAAGAAAAGTATTTCTGCCGTTTCTATGTAATACTCCGTATCGCCTCTGAAAAGCGCAAGCTGCCTGCTGCCGCCCGCCGCCTCTGTAAGCGCCTGCTGGAGCCTTATTATTTCAGGAGTAAGCTGTCTGCATTTTATTACGATTTCTTCTTCGATATCTGTATCTGTTTCTATTCGTATCTTCACCGCATCTCCTCCTGTCCCTGTTTATGTATCAATTGTACCACCTTTAAAAAAACTGTAAACAGGTTTTATGCAAGTGGTAGGAATACGGCTGCAAGTGGTAAATATATTAATGCCAAATATCAGGCTTGCATTTTACTTCCGCCATATCTATACTTGATTTTGAGGAGGCGATACGCAATGAGAAATATATCCGCAAAGAAAATTACAGCAGCCGCAATCCTTATCATATGCGCAGCAGTCATAATGTTCCTGTGCTTTGGCAAGGCAAAACTTATAGACCTTGAAAGCTCCTATGCCGGCTACGTGAAAACAAATCTGCCCTATGAAAACCTGATTGTTCCTGTTGATATGGAGCGCCGCGGCACCGTAAGCATTTACACAGAACCCGGCGCGCCTCTGATAAATAAGTTTGTACTTGAAGAAAAAAGAAACGGCAAATGGCATAAACTCTCCAAATCGTCTGTAGACGATACATGCGCTTCATTAAGTAAAATACTTGACCCCGGCACCTACCAGATACGTATTACAATGATGAAAAACGGCGCCTATACCGAATATCAGAAAAAATACGAGCCTGCACTTCATACCGAAAAGTCCGAGGCCTTAAGTGTAGAAAACAACGGCGGACTGGGAAATATATTCACCGAGACAGAAAACCTGACATGGTACAAATTCACTTTACCTAAAAAAACTCAGGTGCTGTTTGACTTCTGGTGCTACAGCTCCATGCCGTCAAAGATGACTGTTTATGATGCAGGAGGCAAGGCTTTGCTTGAAAGCTCACCGGAAACGCCAGAGGCAGGTCAGTACACTATGTCAGCATCAGCAGAGAAAGAACTCGATAAAGGAACCTACTATGTGAAGATAGAAAAGCTCAAAGAAAGAACAGAGGGTGAATTCTGTTTTAATTATACCTATTAACAGCTCAGCTCAAAGCCAAATATAATGGAGCAGATTATACACAGCGAATACAGAGGCCGTATGGGATAAGACGCATATACAATCTTGTTTAATCCGGCGGAAATACCCTTTTTTTGTAGCCAAACCGCCGCTTTAAACGGGGTTTTTGGGTTTTAAGCGGCGGTCAACAGCCTTTTTTGCGTTCAAACCGCCGCTTTAAATGCATTTTCCTGCCTTTATCGGGCGGTTTACATACAAAAGCCATCTGAACTGAAGCAAGTCCAGCCCAAACAGCCTGTCTACCTGTAAATATTTTAATTACCTTAATCTATGTATTCAGCAACACAGCAAGCAGGCACAAAAGCGCAGTCCCCAGTGCCGCTATTATGAAGTTGCCTATGCAGTACAGTCTGATTTCCTGCGGTGACAATGTATCCGCTTCCGCTTTAGTCATCTGTCTGTAGTCTCCTATATATGCAATGGCAAATACCGCCGCTAAAAGCAGCGCATATACCGGCAGCCTCTGCGTAAGATTAACCGTAAATTCCGGCGCTCTGAGCAACAGCACACCGGGCAGCACCGCCCACAGAACATATGATTTTGTCAATCGCCTTTTTTTAGTAATCTGATGATAGCAGACTGCATAGTTTTTTAATCTCTCAATTGTTCCCGCCATAATGCACCTTTATATACCTTAGTTAAGACTTTCATAATAGTCTCTGTCTGTAATAACTGCCTCTACCTCTTTGTAATCCACCTTGTCAAGGTTGTTTGCTGTCTTGTATTTCTCTATATTGCCCTTTGTAAGTATTACCGGAGACTCATACTTTGGCTGATATACATTCCAGTAGTAGTCCTCTGTCATTCCGATATTCTGAAGCATCTCTCTGATAACACTATGACTCTCTTCCGTAGACTCTGCAGTTTCACGCTGCTGCTTTGTATATTCCAGAATTTCATCCTCACTCGGCAGTATTCCCTTTGCCTCTGCAAATTCCCTCTCAGCTGCTTCAAGTTTCAGTTCTTCCCACGCAGAGTCCGCAGGTTTTTCGAATCCGCATACTCTGTAAAGCTCGCTTCTCATTTTGAAGTAGGCCTTTGATATATCTTCACCGTTTATAGTTCCCATAGGCTCATCATTGCCGTTTTCTATAAGGTTCTGAACGCTGTCGCTCATTTCGCTGCCTATCTGTCCCGCAGCGCTCTGATCTTTATCCTCTGAGCTGCCGCAGGCCGCAGTAATAACTGCAACAGCCAGAATACACATAACCGCAAATAAAAGCTTTTTCTTCATTTTATACCCTCTCTCTTTAGCCATAGTTGACATAATTTTCCGTCTTTTTCTTATGTCCATTCTGCCACAGGAACTGCTTACTGTCAATCAAAAGCAGCAGTTGCTTACAATTTCGCCGCAATATAAAAGACCGCCAAAGCGGTCTTTTAGTCCATATTAAAGCTGTTTATCTATCCAAGCTCTACCATTCTGTAGGTTTTCTTGCCTTTCTTGACAAGGAGCTTGCCTGCATCATCAAACATATCTGCAGTAATCATCATCTTAGGATCTGTAACCTTGCTGCCGGCGATTTCAAGACCGCCCTGCTTGATAGTTCTGAAACCCTCTGAATTTGTAGGAACAACTCCGATTTCTCTGATAAGGTTTACAACGCCCATACCTTCTCCTTCGAAATTCGCCTTGTCCATTGTTACCGCCGGAATATTATCAAGAGCAGCTCCTCCTGAGAATGCTGCTTTTGCGCCCTCCTGAGCCTTTGTTGCCGCTTCTTCTCCGTGAACAAGCTTGGTAACCTCAAATGCGAGGATTTCCTTTGCCTTGTTGATTTCCGCGCCCTCAAGTGCTGAAAGTCTTTCTACCTCTTCCATAGGTAAGAATGTAAGCATTCTGAGGCACTTGTTTACATCAGCATCATCTACATTTCTCCAGTACTGATAAAACTCAAACGGCGAAGTCTTGTCTGCATCAAGCCACAGAGCGCCTTTCTGAGTCTTACCCATCTTCTTGCCCTCACTGTTTGTAAGGAGCGAGAATGTCATACCGTAGTAGTTGTCCTTACCTAAAAGTCTTCTTGCCAGATCCGCACCAAACAGGATATTGCTCCACTGGTCGTTGCCGCCGAATTCTATCTTGCAGTCTAAGTCTCTTGCAAGTGCATAGAAGTCGTATGACTGCAGCAGCATATAGTTGAATTCAAGGAATGACAGGCCTTTTTCCATTCTCTGCTTGAAGCACTCTGCTCTGAGCATTGCGTTTACTGAAAATCTGCTGCCTATATCTCTTATGAACTCAAGATAGTTAAATCCCAGAAGCCAGTCTGCATTGTTGACACAGATTGCCTTGCCTGCTTCAGGCTCTTTGTTGTATGAGCCCTTTTCAAGAACGCTTCCCGAAGGAACGTATTTCCATTCTTCATCGAATTCGATAAATCTGTCAAACAGCGCCTTGAATTTGAGTCCGTTTTCTCTGATTGTATCCTGAGTCATCATCTGTCTCATATCAGATCTTCCGGAAGGGTCGCCTATCATAGTTGTACCGCCGCCTATAAGGACTACCGGTGTATGTCCGTATTTCTGCATGTACATCATAATTATAACCTGCATGAAGTGCCCTACATGAAGACAGTCTGCAGTAGGGTCAAATCCGATATAGAATTTGATTTTCTCTTCTCCCAGAAGTTTTCTTATTCCCTCATCATCAGTGGTCTGTTCTATAAATCCTCTTTCTTTGAGAACGTCATAAACGTTATCATATTTACTAACATTATCAGGTATGTGATTCATTTTGTCTGTTTCCTCCGTAATTTTCTCTGTTTAACGCTCCTCAGGCATTATTGACATCTCTGGGTCTGTTAACAAAGAGTGCAGGATCTGTCCGGCGTTTCATTACTTCGTACCGAATATTCTGTCGCCTGCGTCTCCGAGACCCGGAACTATATAAGCGTTTTCGTTTAATTTTTCATCTTTGGCTGCGATGAATATATCAACATCAGGGTGAGCTTTCTGCAGAGCTTCAATTCCCTCAGGTGCAGCGATAAGGCACATAAATATGATATCCTTGCCGCCTCTTGCCTTGACAAAATCAATAGCTGCCGCAGCAGAGCCGCCTGTTGCAAGCATAGGGTCAACTACAAATATCTGTCTCTTGTCTATATCTGCAGGCAGTTTGCAGTAGTATTCTACCGGCTCGTGAGTTTCAGGATCTCTGTAAAGTCCCACATGGCCTACCTTGGCATTAGGTACAAGCTCAAGCATACCGTCTACCATTCCAAGTCCTGCTCTTAAAATAGGAACGATTGCTATATCCTCGCCCTTGAGCATCTTAACTGTAGTCTTGCAGATTGGAGTTTCGATATCAACTTCTTCCAAAGGAAGCTGTCTTGTTGCCTCATATCCCATAAGCATTGAAATCTCTTTTACCAGCTGTCTGAAATCCTTAGTTGATGTTTCTGTCTTTCTGATTATTGCTGTCTTGTGCTGAATTAACGGATGATCAAATACATAAACTTTACCCATTTTGCTACCTCCATAGTATTTATAATTAACTACATATTATTAAGCATATCAACTCTTCTCTGATGTCTGCCGCCCTCGAACTCTGTATCAAGCCATGCCGCTGTGATTTCAAGAGCTGTTTTTTCATCAGTTGTCCTGCCTCCCATTGCAAGCATATTTGCATCGTTGTGTCTGCGTGTCATCTCTGCCATATGCACGTCTGTGCATAATGCGCATCTGATGCCTTTAACTTTATTTGCGGCAATTGATATTCCGATACCGGTACCGCAGCATACGATGCCCCTGTCTGCTCTGCCGTCTGCAACGGCCTCTGCCGCCGCTTTGCCGAATACCGGATAATCCACCGACTTCTCTGAATCTGTACCCAGATCCAGAACCTCTATATTTCTCTCTGTCAGATATTTTTTAACTGTTTCCTTGAGGGCGTATCCGCCATGATCTGAAGCTAAAGCTATTTTCATTTTGTTCTCCTATACTCTTACTATATTGTATCCTGCCGATTTGAGCATTCTGTTCATTACCGCAAAACCGACTCCGTCTATATCCGAAAGCGCTCCCGCAAGTATCAGGTCCACATCCTCCTTGTCAAGCTCTCTGAGCCTTGCAAAGAAATCATGCGCCGCCTCAATGAAAGCTTTTTCTTCGAACAGGATTACTCCCACCCTGTTGCCCAGCTGCTCGTTTAGACCCTTTAATCTTTCGATTTCTTTTTTAACCTTCTCTCTCTGGCCCTCGATTACAACCATATCCGCCTTAGGCGCGTAGTGCTTGTATTTCATTCCGGGCGCCTTTGGTTTAAGGCTGCCGTCTGTGTTCTGCTTCAGAACCGCAGGGTCTATCTCGACTTTTTTGTCTAAAACCGCCTCTATCTGCTCCGCCGTTATAATGCCGGGGCGCAGTATTACAGGTGTATCTCCCGTAACGTCAAGAACTGTGGACTCTATGCCGACTCTGCAGTCATCACCTTTGACTATGGCATCTATCTTGCCGGAAAGGTCATCGATTACATGCTGAGCCTTTGTCGGTGAAGGTCTGCCGGAAATATTGGCGCTTGGCGCCGCTATGGGACAGCCTGCCGCCTCTATAAGCTCTCTTGCAGTCTGCGTATCGGGAAGTCTGATGCCCACTGTGTCAAGTCCGCCTGTTGTAGCATCGGGTATTCCCGGTTTTTTCTTTACTACCATGGTAAGCGGTCCCGGCCAGAAGTTCTCTATGAGAGCAACTATGTCCTCGCTTAATCTCGGTGTAAGCTGCCCTATGTCGCTTGCTCTTGCAATATGAACTATCATAGGGTTGTCGCTTGGTCTGCCCTTGGCAGCATATACAGCTTTGACAGCCTCTTCATTAAACGCATCGGCTCCGAGCCCGTATACTGTTTCTGTCGGAAATGCCACAATGCCGCCCTCCGCCAGCAGTCTGCCCGCGCAGGTGATGTTTTCTTTTGTGGGTTCGAGAATTTTAGTTTCCATATTAGAATTCCTTCATCTTCTCTGCCTGATCTTCTGTAATCAGCGCATCTATTACCTCGTCAAGATCTCCGTCTATAAAGGAGTCAAGCTTGTAAAGTGTAAGACCGATTCTGTGGTCTGATATTCTTCCCTGCGGGAAGTTATAGGTTCTGATTCTCTCACTTCTGTCGCCGGAGCCGACCTGACTCTTTCTGGCGTCTGAGATTTCCTTGTGCTGCTCCTGCACTTTCATATCATAAAGTCTTGATCTTAAAACCTTGAAAGCTTTTTCTTTATTTTTAAGTTGTGATTTCTCATCCTGGCAGGTTACTACAAGGCCTGTAGGCTCGTGAGTAAGTCTTACGGCAGAGTCTGTAGTGTTTACGCACTGTCCGCCGTTACCGGACGCACGATACACATCAACTCTTACGTCGTTAGGGTTCAGATCCACTTCTACATCATCAACCTCAGGAAGCACCGCAACTGTAGCCGCTGAGGTATGAACTCTGCCGCTGGATTCGGTTTCGGGCACGCGCTGAACTCTGTGAGCTCCGCTCTCGAATTTAAGTCTTGAGTATGCGCCTTTGCCCTTGATAAGCATTACGGCCTCCTTGATTCCGCCTATGCCTGTTTCGTTGATCTCCATAAGCTCTGTTTTCCAGCCCTTGCGCTCTGCATATCTCATATACATTCTGAGCAGGTCTGCACCAAACAGCGCCGCTTCATCTCCGCCTGTGCCTGCGCGGACTTCAAGGATTACGTTTTTGTCATCGTTAGGGTCCTTAGGCAGCATGAGGATTTTGAGCTCCTCTTCTATCTGCTCCAGTTTTTCCTGTCCCTCTGAAAGCTCCAGCTTGGCCATCTCACGCATCTCCTCGTCGGGATCGTCGAGCATTTCCTTTGCGGCCGCTATATTATCCTTAGTTGTCTTGTATTCTTTGTATTTGTTAACGAGGGGCTCCATCTCTCCCATTTCTTTGACATGTTTCTGCCATACAGGCTGATTGTTTATGATATCGGGGTCTGATACCTTTAAAGCAAGCTCCTCGTATTTTTCAAGTATAAAGTCTAATTTATCAAACATTATGCACCTCTGTTTTGTTTTTTCTCAACTATATAGTATATCACAATTTGTCCTCATATTTAAGATGAATTTATTTAAAAAAAACCGGAATTTGAGATTCCGGTAATTTTTATTAATCCATATTGTATTTCTGCTTGAATTTCTCAACACGGCCGCCTCTGTTAACAAACTTCTGCTGGCCTGTGAAGAACGGATGACATGCTGAGCAAACGTCTAATCTAAGTTCTTCTTTAGTTGACTTAGTAACAAATGTGTTGCCGCATGCGCAAGTTACTTTACATTCCTTGTAATCTGGATGGATTCCTTCCTTCATGCTTTCACCTCTTTCCTGCTCAGGTCTATCACCCTTGCATAATGTTTATAATACTCTTGCGAGTTCTCTGCTTTACACGCATTGATTATTTTATCACAGACAAACCGTCAATGCAAGCCATTTTTGATTGAAGTTTTAAGCTTTTTTGAGAACCTGAAATGTAAAATCAATTTCCACTTCAATTATGAAAAACCATAATCGCTTTAGCTGAGTTTGTAATCGTCACCGTTACCAGTTTCCAGCCGTTTAATTCCATTTCATTTGCTTTGTCTTCTATGCAGGCCGCCATTTTATCCGCCTTAGGCGCATAGTCAATCACAACCGTCTTATATGCCATAATCCTCCCTCCTTTCAATCGATTATCGCAAATATATCATACGAAAGCAAAATTTGCAATTCCCCTTATTTCTGCTGTCCTTTTTTCCTGCCTTTGAAAACCTCTGAAGCCGGCGCCGCAGCAAGCCCTGCGCACACTCCAAGGCACAGTCCGAGTCCGATATCTTTCAGAGCTGTGCCGGCTATAATGCCAATGCATATTCCGGCATTTACGGGAAGATCGGTTTTCACTCTGCCAATTGCCACATTTATACAATTCTTTACCCTGCTCATAATCTCTGCCCTCCTGCGTTTCTTTTATCCTGTATATATATAATAACCATAAAAAGTAAACGCCGATATCACAGTAATGTAAAATCTATGTCATATTTCCGCAAAACCGGGCTATAGACCCGCCGTTTCAGCAGGAAACTCAAAAATTCCTGAAAACGTGCAAATTCTCCTGCATTAAAATTCTCGTTTTCGTGCATATATAGGATTATAAAATTCTTGTTTTCGTGATATGCTATAGTTAAAGCCGGTTTCAAAAACATACTTCAGTTGGAGATGCATAATGAAGCTCCTCTGCTGCAACTTGCTTTTTCGTGCAAATTCTGCATCATACAATCTGCTTTTTCGTGCAAATTTCATCTTTTGCAACTTGCTTTTTCGTGCATGACATATTATAATTAATTTGCATTTTGGGATGCGAGTTAATCGCGAGGAGAAAATATATGTTAAAAAGAAAAATATACAACGAACTTCTTGACTGGAAAAATAAAAGCAACGGCGCGACTGCAATAATGATCGATGGTGCAAGACGTGTCGGCAAAAGTTTTATTGCAGAGGAATTCGCCAGAAACGAGTATAAAAGCTATATTATGATTGACTTTGGAAAAGTCCCTAATGATGTATTAGAGTTTTTTGAAAACGACAGTTATGACCTCGACCTGTTCTTTGCAAAACTGGCTGCATTTTATTCAACAGTTCTTCATAACCGTAATTCCCTAATCATCTTTGACGAGGTCCAGCAATATCCAAAAGCGCGACAACTCATTAAATATCTTGTTGCAGACGGAAGATTTGATTATCTTGAAACAGGTTCTCTGATCCGGTTGAAAAAAAATGTCCAGAATATTATCATTCCATCAGAAGAAGATCACATAGAAATGTTTCCTTTAGACTTTGAGGAATTCCTCTGGGCTATGGGAGATGAAGCAACCTATCCATTAATCCGGCAGTGTTTTGAGCTGAAAATACCTTTAGGAGCATCTTTGCACCGCAAAATAATGAATGATTTCCGCCAGTATATACTGGTTGGCGGCATGCCGCAGTCAATTCTCGCCTACAGAGATGGCAAGAACTTCGAAGCATCTGACACTGCCAAGCGTCGCATATTAAAACTGTATCGCAATGATGTAGCAAAATTCGCCGAAGGATATGAGGATAAAGTCTTCGCTGTGTTTGACAATATACCGGAGCAGCTTTCCAGAAAAGAAAAAAAATATAAGCTGTCTTCTCTCAGCAAACAAGCCAGATTCAGAACTTATGAGGATTCTTTTATCTGGCTCAATGAAGCAATGATAGTGAATGCCTGTTTCAATGCTACAGATCCTCATATCGGTCTTGCTCTAAGCGCTGACAGTACCACGCAAAAATGCTATATGGCAGATACCGGGCTGCTTGTTACTCACACCTTCAAAGATAACAAATTCACTGCCAACGAACTGTATCGTGCAATTCTCTTGAATAAGCTTAATATCAACGAGGGTATGCTGATTGAAAATGTTGTTTCACAAATGCTTCGTCTTAAAAGAGAACGGCTCTATTTTTATTCACGCTCTGACAGCAGACATCGTGAAAATCACATGGAAATTGATTTTTTGATAACAGAAGAAGGAAAAGTCTGTCCGGTAGAAGTTAAGTCCGGCAATTACCGTTCCCATTCTTCCCTTGACAAATTTAGAACCCGTTTTGCTTCTGTCATCAGCAATTCATATATTCTATACACCAAAGATTTAATGATAAAAGACGGTATTGTACATCTGCCCCTGTACATGGCAGAATTATTGTAATCGTTATAAAACCCGGAAAGCCAAAGCTCTCCGGGTTTAAATATATACTATATATACTGCCTGTTATTTAAGCTGTCCTGCCTGGTCAACAACTCTCTGGATTGCATCGAGTGCGTCCTGAGGAAGCTTGTTGTATCCGCCCTCTGCTGTATCGAGGTTCTTAACATAGTTAAGTCTGTCCTGCATACGAGCCTGAAGCTGTGATACATAGTCCTTATCGCTGAGGTCAGGAACGAAGCCTTCCCATTCAAAGATTTCGATATCCTCGAAAGGTCCCCATTTCTTGAAGTCTGCCTTGCCCTCAACTACAGCCTCAAGAACTCCTAAGGTATCCTCTTTCTGAACTTTCTTGCCCATAAATTCGCCTGTGTTGATGATGAAGCAGTCAACATTCTTGTCTGCAACCAGCTTCTTGAACTTCTCGTAGTCGTTTACAAGCGGATAAGTTCTGAACGGATTTGCATAAGGCTCTACTACAAGCGCGTTAGGGTCAACGCCCTCTTTTAATCTTTCGGCTGAAGATCTCTTGGTTGCAAGTGTAGCTCCCATTACTGATGCCAGTGAAGCTCCCTTTAATCTTACTACCGGTGGAATTGTAGGGTCTTTCATTATCCAGAATATAGCGTTTACAGGGCTGTCAATCTTGTCAACTCTGTTAGGTGACCATAATTTTGACTTGATGGCACGACCGTTGCCGTTTCTGATGTCTTCTGTTACTATTACAACCTTGCCGTCCTCGTCAACTGTTGCCGAGCAGTTCTGTACTGTAAGCAGGTATTTGTTGTCTTCGCTGTCGCAAGGATAGTCTGCAGTCTTGTCAAAGTAAGTCGGCTCAAGTGCAACTGATGCGCATGTGTCTGTATTGATAATGAATGCGTCATCGTGAAGAACTTTGATTGCAGGGTATCTGCCGTCATGTTTAGCGTGAGTAAGTGTTGATTTGCCTGATCCTGAAAGTCCGAATACTGCAGCTACATACTTGGAACCGTCGTCTAATGTGTATTCTTTCTGTCCGCCGTGGCATGAAGCATAACCGTTTCTGTTGGCTATTGCCCACGCAAGAGTAAGAGTTCCTTTTTTGTGTTCGCCAAAGTATCTCATACCGAGTATTGCCGCGCAGTTTGTTTCTGTGTTGAAATAGCACAGGCATTTAGGGTCGCATACGTCCGGCTGATCCGGGCAGCCCTTCCACTGAGGATCTGAGAAAATATATACGTCGGCTTCCTTGCCGCCGCCTACAGGAACTGAATCCTTGAACATCTTAGTATAGTACTCGGACATATACTGGAAATTCAGCATCCATGAATAAAGCAGGTTCTCTTCGCCCTCAGGAATCAGCAGATGTGCTTTAACCATAAACTCAGGGTCAAGACCTATGACAACCTCTGCATGATACAGCTTCTTCCATCTTGTATCATATACGGCGTCCATAATAATCTTGTCCAGTTTCTCGGTGTTGGTACCTTCTTTACCTGTAATTCTTCTTGCAGGAGCATATCTTCCTGTAATTGAACCGTCATTGAATAAAAGAACTTTTGCATCAGGGTCAAGACCGAATTCTTCACCTCTGTATACAGGCATATCAGTAACTATAGTGCCGGGTGAGTTCTTTGCAAGCTTGTACGCTTCTTTTAAAGTTGTTACCTTAGTAACATTATTTCCATAAAACGGTGCTTCTATTATGGAACGTGTCTTTGAAAATCCAGGCTTTCCAGGGCCTATTTCACTTCTCTTATAATGTGACTTTGTTGACATCAGTCTGCCTCCTTATAACTAAATGAAGTTATTATGCTTCAAGAATAAATTGAAACTAATAAAATAATAGCCTGACCGGTTACCCAATCAAGGCTATTATATCACTATTCATTTCACATTTAAACACATAAATTCAATGTATTCAAAAAAGTGCTTCCAAAGAACTCATCTATTTGAGCAGGGCGCAGACAACTCTGTTATTGCCGCCGTAATCCCTTACAATCTCTGTCTTTGCAAAGGCATCTGTTTCTTCCAGCATCGCGCTTATCTGCTCTGCCTGATTGTAGCCTATCTCAAGCATCAGTATGCCTTTTTTGTCAAGGAACCCCGGCGCCTGCTCTATGATTGTCCTGTAAAAATCAAGTCCGTCCTCTCCGCCGTCAAGGGCAAGCATAGGCTCATACTCCCTGACCTCTCTCTGCAGAGTAGGTATAATGCTGCTTTCGATATACGGCGGATTTGAAATTATCATATCAAATTTTGCTCTTTTGCCCAAAGCTTCAAACATATCGCCCGAAGCAAACTCCGTTTTTTTCTCAACTCCCGCCGCTTTGGCGTTTTCCTTTGCAACGGCAAGCGCCTCCCCGCTTATATCCGTGCAAAGCACCTTTTTAACATTAGGGCAGAGCTTTGCCATTGAGATGCCTATGGCGCCGCTGCCGCAGCACAGGTCTAATATCTTCCAGTTCTTTCTTGCGGCTATTGCCTCATATATGTAAGGACTTTCAGGGTCCGCTGTTTTTTTGGTGGTTTTGCTTTCAACTATAAGGCGGGCGTTTTCAACCAGCCTTTCTGTGTCCTGCCTTGGTATCAGCACGTTTTCGTTTACCTTGAAATCAATGCCCATAAAATTCTGAACGCCGGTTATGTACTGCAGCGGTTCGCCTAAGGCTCTCCTGTGCACTATATCAAGATAGTGGTCGCACCACACATCATCTATATCATCTGCCCATTTCATAAACATCTGTGAACGGTCAAGATTAAAGGCAAATTCCATAAGCGCTCTGGCATCATGCGCATAGTCGGGAACCTTTGCCTGCTCCAGCTGGTTTTCTCCCATAGCCAGCAAATCTTTCAGTCGTAACATAATTAAACTCCTGCTTCCTCATAAAATTCTTCTGCTGTTTTTATAAATTTTCCGTCTTTGCCCGCTATGCCCTCATATACAGGCGCGTCTTCGTCCATTACAGCCTTAACCGCCGCTATGGCAACCTCAAGCTGCTCGTTGTCGGGCGGCGCCGTTGTAAGCTTCTGCAGGTAAAGCCCCGGTATCGATATTATTTTGATGAACCAGTTGTCGCTTTTGCCTGCCCATTTGAGCACTTCATATGAAATGCCGGCTATAAACGGAATAAGTAAAAGTCTTGATAATATTCTCAGGGCAAGGTTAGGCCAGCCCAGAAATGAGAATACTATAAGCGATATTACAAGTACAAACACAAGAAAGCTGGTTCCGCATCTTGGGTGAAGCGTATAGAACTCCTGACAGTTTTCGGGAGTCAGCTCTCTGCCGCTTTCGAAGCAGTGAATACATTTGTGCTCCGCTCCGTGATACTGAAATACTCTGTGTATATCTTTCATCTTTGATATAAGCAGCACATAGATTACAAATATGGCTATACGAAGCAGTCCCTCTGTCAGATTAAGTACTATTTCATTTTCGGTAAAGGCTGTCATCCAGTTGATAACGGCAGTCGGCCCTATAACAAATATGCCTATGGAAAATACCAGCGATATAATTACCGAGATAGCTATAAGTATGTTCCATACGGCTCTTTCGCCGAAGTGCTTTTCAAGCCATGTTTCAAATCTGCCCTTTTCTGCAGTAGCGCCGTCTCCCAGCTTTTCCTCATATTTTTCGAGTACGTCTGCCGAGTACATAAGCGTTCTTGTTCCCTGTATCAGTGAGTTAACAAATACAATTACTCCTCTGACTATGGGAATTTTGGTCCATGCGCTTTTTTTCGGGTTTTCTTCTGTTTTAATGTGTATATCTCCGCTTGGAAGTCTTACCGCAACGGCTGTTTTTCCGGCTCCTTTCATCATAATGCCTTCCATTACAGCCTGCCCGCCCATCTTTGTGGGATTTGCGTCTTTTACAAATATCTTGCTTAAATCCATATGTTTATCCTCTACCCCTGTTCAAGATTGATTTTTTTGATAAGCTGTATAAAATCCTTATTGGATTTCGTATGCGCCATATAGTCGATTATGGTCTCCGTGACCTCCTGCACTCCTGCATTTGACAGCGCTCTTCTCATCTTCCATACGGCTTCGAGTTCCTCCTGACTCATCAGCAGGTCCTCTCTTCTTGTGCCGGATTTGTTAAGGTTGATTGCAGGGAATATTCTCTTTTCGGAAAGCTTTCTGTCAAGATGAAGCTCCATATTGCCTGTTCCCTTGAATTCCTCAAATATCATATCGTCCATACGGCTGCCGGTTTCAACCAGAGCGGTTGCAAGTACGGTTATACTGCCGCCCTCTTCCATTTTTCGCGCAGCGCCAAAGAACTTCTTAGGCTTGTGAAGCGCGCCGGGGTCAAGTCCTCCCGAAAGAGTCCTGCCCGATGCCGGAACTACTAAATTGTATGCTCTTGCAAGTCTTGTGATACTGTCAAGAAGTATTACAACGTCCCTGCCATGCTCTACAAGTCTCTGCGCTCTTGCAAGCACCATTTCGGCAACCTTAACGTGATGCTGCGGCATTTCGTCAAAGGTTGAGTATATAACCTCGCCGCCCTCACCCAGAGAACGTTTCATATCCGTAACTTCTTCCGGTCTTTCGTCAACCAGCAGCACTATCATCTCTATGTCGGGATAGCCCTTCTGGATTGCCGCCGCAACTTTTTTGAGAAGTACGGTCTTGCCTGCCTTTGGCGGCGCAACTATAAGGCCTCTCTGTCCCTTGCCTATAGGCGCAACCAGATCTATAAGCCTGAGAGATAAATCTCTGCTGCTGCCCTCAAGTGATAATCTCTCGTATGGAAATATCGGCGTCAGGTCGTCAAAGTCGGGCCGCCTCATTGCAACGCCCGGCTCATCATCGTTTACCGTCACCACATAAAGCAGCGCGCCGAATCTTTCGCCCTCTCTCGGAGGCCTTGCTATACCTCTTATCTTGTCTCCGGTCTTGAGGTTAAATCTTCTTACCTGTGTCGGCGCCACATATACGTCCTTGTCGCTTGTAAGGAAGTTGGAAAATCTGAGAAATCCAAAGCCCTGATCCGACATATCCAGTATGCCCTCAACCTCAATTCTGCCGTCGTCCTTGTCCGGCACGACAGTCCTGCGGCCTTTTTCGTCAGTGGTTTCTTTTTCCTGCGCAGGCGTTTCCTTTTCAGGCTCCTCTGCTGCCGCAAGAGCCTCAACAAGCTCTGCTTTTTTCATTGCATCATAGCCGTCAATGCCTGCGTTTCTGGCAAGAGTTTTAAGCTCCGCCACTTTTTTTGCTTTTAATTCGTTTACAGTCATAATTGTCTACACAAAAATGTGTCCTTTCTCTCTATATTAATTCTGATTAAATCCGGGAATTTTACTGAAACAGTCAGAATAA
>CAKQOW010000011.1 GCA_934256595.1 uncultured Clostridia bacterium | reverse complement strand
TTGAACAGACTTGAAATGAAAGCATAATTTGTTTTCATTTCGTTCTTTTTTTGGTATAATATCTGCATATATAACTATATACTTGAGAAATCAAAAGGGAGATATTATGAAATTAAAAGTATTTTTCAAAAGATACATACTGGTAACCTTTATTATCTGCATAGCGGTATTTATGATACTGTCTATTACAGGATACTATGTATGCGGCAAAAACATAGACATAGCAAACAATCTGATAAGCGCATTTATGGATATGGCAGATGACAGCGGTCTGATTAAAGATGACGGACAGATATCAGTTGTAACTTTGTTTTTAAATAATCTGAGGGCAACCGGCATGGCAGTTGTGCTGGGCATTGTGCCGTTCTTTTTCCTGCCTGCCATAGTGCTTCTGTCAAACGGTGCAATAATGGGTTCGGCCTTTGCGGTTATAGGGCAGCACAGCGATAATCTGCTGGCATATTTTATAGGAGGCATACTGCCTCACGGGATTTTTGAAATCCCTGCAATATGCCTCGGTATCTCAATGGGTATTATTGTGTGTCTGTTCATATGTCAGAAGATATTAGACAAGGGCAAACTGTCCCATATCAGAGCGGGAGAGTTCTTTAAAAACATAGGCAAACTGTTTCTGTTTGTGGCAGTGCCGCTGCTTATGATTGCCGCTGTAGTTGAAACATATATAACTCCTGTTATAATGAACGCATTAATTTAACCACTGTGAAATCAGCTCGTCAGTTTTTTCCAGAGGTATGCGGCTGTAGTAGAATATGAGGGTGTTTTCACCCGCAAGCTGTACATCAAGTCCCATATCATCTGCTTTTGCGCAGAGCGCCTGTGCAGATTCGGACAATTTTGTTTCCAGTATTATATTTATTCCCGAAGAGGTATTAACGGCCCTTACGCTGTCACCGCCGCAGGCGCTGATAGCTGTAAGGGTTTTCTGCAGCTTATGGGAATAAAGGCTTCGCAGCTTCTTTATATTTGTCTGGTACATACCGTTTTCCATAAACAGAGACAGTGTAAGCTGCTCTGATTTGGAGCAGGTCTGGGTGTAGTTTGATTTTATCTTCTGGAATATATCCGCCATTTTGTCGGGCAGTATCATGTAGCTTATCTTTATTGACGGAAACAGCGTTGACGAAAACGAGCCGAGATATACAACGCATCTGCCGCCGTCTATTCCCTGCATTGCAGGAACCGGTCGCCCGAAATAGCGAAGCTCGCTGTCGTAGTCGTCCTCAATGATTATACTGTCGTTTTTGTAGGCCCACTCCAGCAGATCACGACGCCTGCCGATAGGCATTACAGCTCCCGTAGGAAACTGGTTTGACGGACTTACATATGCGACAGAGCGTATATTGTCCGGGAGCTTTTCGATACAGATGCCGTCGGATTTTACGGGCACCGGAGTTATTACAAAGCCGTTGTCCCTGAATATATTTCGTACAGGCATATAGCCTGGCTCCTCCATGGCGGCGTGGCTTATTCCCATTTCATTTAATATGCGGGTAAGCTGAATTGTTATCTGCTGGGTACCGGCGCCTATTACAATCTGTTCCGGGCTGCATATTACGCCTCTTGCATTGAATACATATCTGGATATTTCATACCTCAGCGGAGCTTCTCCCTGAGGGTCACCCTCGAACATCAGAAGATGTGAATACTCGGTAAAAATTCTGTTGGAGCATTTCTTCCATTTGTTGAAATCAAAGCATGACACATCATATATATGATTCCCCGGTATATCGACAGGGGCTTCATATGCGGAAATTGTTTTGTCAGCATCGGCTGACGGGATTTTCCCTATATCCTTGATGTAGTACCCCGAATGAGGGCGCGGCTCAATATATCCTTCAACTGCAAGCTGGTTGTAGCTCTGGGATACTGTTGTGATACTGATGCCGAGACTTTCGGCGAGTGTGCGAAGCGACGGCAGTCTTTCCCCGCAGAGCATATTGCCTGTAAGAATATCCGACTTGATATAGTCGTAAAGCTGAAGATATATGGGTCTTGTTGATTTAAGGTCAAAATCGGGAATGATAGCTTTCATATATGACTCCTCTGTATATATGTTTTGTTTGAAAAAGAAATAACAATATGGTTAAATGATAGCCTAAACTGCTGTAAAAGTCAAATTGTATATATAAAAATAATAGAGTGTGCATATTTAAATACATACAATTATGGGTTAATATATATATAGGATTATGATAGAGGAGATTTGTAAATGACAACGGCAGAAAAAACAAATAAGCTGGTAATGACGGCGCTTATGATGTGTATGATTATAGTTCTTACGATGTTTGTAAAGGTGCCTATTCCTTTGACGCAAGGGTATGTTCATCTCGGCGATGCGATGATATTTATTTCGGTTATGCTGCTTGGCTGGAAATACGGCGCGGCAGCAACTGCGGTAGGCTCGGCAATGGCAGATATCTTCTGCGGAGTTGCAATGTGGGCTCCGTGGACACTGGTTATAAAATTTATAATGGCTATGATTATGGGTCTCATATTAGACAGAGGCGGCGAGCATATATCTGTTATCAGACAGATTATAGCTATGGCGGCAGGCGGACTGTTTATGGTTGCGGGATATTATGCGGCAGAGGGTATAATGTACGGTAACTGGGCGGCTGCTGCTCTGGGAATACCTTGGAACATAGGACAGTTTGTTGTGGGTATGATTATAGCGGTGGCGCTGTCTGCGGCGCTTTGCAGGACATCTGCAGGCAAGCTGTTTACATACAGACTTGCAGGTAAAAAGAAAGCCTGAAAGAAATAAAAATGATCGCTGCGGTCGATTTGCTTATACGAAAGCTGTTATGCAAAACGATGGCAGCGATTTTGTTTTTTGGAGTGCTTATACTGTTTTCAATACAGACCATGTTCCCGATTTTTTAGAGCCCTCACGTTTAATATATCCGTTTTCCTTAAGAAAGGTTAATATCTTCCGTATATATCCGCTGCTCACACCGCATTCGGATACAAGGGTGTTTATCGTTGCTTCGGGGTGCTCTTTCAGGTAATTATAAACTTTAGTCTGAGCTTTGTTCATCGGTCTGATGGTTTTCTGCCGGTAATCGGTAAATTCACGATTAAACGGAATAATGACATTAACAAAATTGTCTGTAATGTCAAATGCCTGAATGCCATATCTGCTGATAATAAGCGGAATACCATGACCGGTTTGCTCTACATAGCCGAGCTGGCCGAATATCTTTTGCAGTTTTGCATTGACAGGCTTTGAAATGCCTTTGAAAAACTCCTCTTTCGTTAAGCCCCCGGCAAGTCCACCGGTGGAGATGATTTCAATTCTGTCACTGAAAATATAGACAGCGGGTGGATTCAGCTGTGACCACTTTGTATGCAGACAGGCGTTTTGCCATGCCTCCTTAAATGCTGCAAAATCAAAAAGTTTGTTTTCCTCACGCTGATGGCTGTTCAAAATAACATTAGTATCATTGATTGCCTCCATGTAACTGAGAACCTGATCCATTGACAGAGCAAGGCATTTAAAACCATATTCATTGCGTTTTATAATTTCGCTTTTATCTTTTCCTCTGAAAGTGACAACTTTAATGGAGATGTTGTTTTTGTCTGCAAGAAGCTCTGCCATCAGATTATACTGATTATTTCTGTTGTAAAATCCCAGATTGTGCTCAAAGCTGCTTTCATTGACAGTCAGTCCTTTAGCAGCAAAGGCGGTTTTCAACTGTGAAAAAGTCAGCCTCTGATTATCTGCAGGCTGTTCTGAAATAATATCACTGTTTTCGTTCTCCTGCATGATTTTTCGTAATTCAGGAGGCGACAGCTCGCGATCCTCGTCGGCAGAGCGAATATAATATCTTCCGAATGCTGAATACGGCTTTTCGCTTCCCTGTGCATGCACCTTTATAACATTCTTCCCGTCAAGCAGTTCAAGGCTTATAGTAGGAATAATCTGCGGCTTGATAGAGCTTGCAATTTTTTGAGAAATATCTCTAAGTGAACTGTCTCCGATTTCCTGACCGAGAATATCGCCATTGTTTTTCACACCGAAATATAAGGTGCCGTAAGAATGCTTGTTGAGCATAGATGCAAGAGAAATAATACCTTCTTTTAACTCACCTGTAGATTTTTTAAATTCAACAGTTTCAGTTTCGTAACCGATATTCAAATGAAAACCCCTCCCTTTTTTATTTTATACTTTATTTTATACTTTATTTACTACTCATGCAAGTGGAAAATAAAGTGCTTTTAGATAATGTAAATGAAAAACTTGACATATGACAAGTTTTTGGATAGTCTAAATGCAGAGAGCTGGTGCTTCTATGAGGGCTTACGCAATACGAGATGATTTGTACCCCGGCAAAAATCTTGCATACCTTATATATTACGAAAAAGAAAAGCAATTCTATATAGAGATAGACGATACAGCAGATGAATGGGAGCTGCCTGTTTCACTGTCGCCGTTTTTAAAAAAGGGCATAAGGAGTATTAACTCTTACTGGAGCAGAGTCTGGGTGCAGCAGCGCATTGTGCCAACCGACAGACAGAACATCGGACATATTTTAAGGGATAACGGCCTGAAAGAATATGATGACTTCAGACTGCTGGTTATATCGGGCGGCAGATGTGCACAGGACAGCTGCTATATTGCTTCCGTGGAGGAAAAAATCCTGAACATTGTACTCGAAAAAAGATTTAGACGAAAGATAGACAGTGCTGTTCCTGCGGGAAAAGATACTCTGCTGGTATTCTTTAAAGACGGTAAAACCAAAAAGTGCAATATTAAAAAAATTGCAGGTGCAGATAGAGGGTATGCTTTTTTAGAGGAAAATGAAGAATATTTTAAGAATGTTGAAATGCAGCCGGGCGGAAACGGTGTGAAATGGGGAAATATATTTGAACTTTCATATGAGCAGCTTTATCAGGCAGGAGAGGAGCTTAAGCTTTCATATGAGGAATTTGTATGCTGTATCAGAAACGGACTTGTGAATACGGCAGAGGCAGCGCAGATGCTGGGCTGCTCAAGGCAGAACATTGACGACCTTGCAAAGAGGGGAAAGCTTGTACCGGTTAAAAAAACAGCAAGGGACAGACTGTTTCTTGCAGGCGATATCAAAAAAAGATTATAATTTGCAATATAAAAAGGGCGAGGCTGATTAATCACAGCTTCGTCCTGATGTTTTTCTGGCCTTGCGGGCCTCTTTTTTCATATTCTTTCGGCTATGGATATGAGGAAGAGCGATAGGCTTTAGCAGTTTGTTGTGCCTCAGTCTCCTGTAAGGAAATATGATTTTACCTATTCCTCTGTTATATATTTTGAAACCCAGAATTCCTATCCAGTGCTCCTTGCGCTTGCCTTTTTTTGTCTGCTCCCGCTCTATACCGTAGGCTCTGATAGGAACGCGGTTTTTTACTGCTTCAATCAGGTCGTTGTTGCAGCGTATATCCGCATCAATTTCGGTGCAGGCCATGCCCAGATAATCGCAGACGTGAGCATCGGAGCCGGCAAAGCCGGGCAGCCTGTATTCATCTGCAAGTATCTTTGCTCTGCTGTTTGAAACGGCAGACTCGCAGGTATTAAATGTTTCGATAAAGTCGAACTTGCGTATCAGCCTCATATCCATCTGCTTGAATCCCATTGCGCTGGAGCTTGCAACTCCAAACGGGTGCGCAGGTCCTAAAATTCCGCCGAAGATGTGAACAATCTTTATCAGCTTGCTGCAGCGCATACCGCGTATTTTGAGTATGGGCATATACAGATCATCGGGCATTATAACGAGGATATGACCGGCGTCCTTGGTGTCATATTCTATGCCTCTGATAACGTGAAAATCTCTGTATCTGGGGTCTGTTTTGAGTTTATCCCACGCCTTGCAGCCCTTGTAGCTGTTGTGGTCCGAAATCATAAACCCGTCGTAGCCCAGCGTCATAAATTTATATACATACTCCTGAACAGAAACCTTAGAGTCCAGTGAGCCTTCTTTGGTGTGGCAGTGTAAATCAAATTTCAATATTCTCGCCTCTAATCATTTAAATATTGCTTCTGATATTATATTATTCCTAAAATAGTATTATTTCAATAGCAAAAAAATAAATTTATTTGTCGAGCAGAAATTCTCTGAGCTTCTTTGCGGCTATGCTTTCGGGAAGATTCTTTTGCTCCAGCAGATATATGTGCCTTTCGGGCAGATTGTCGGACAGGGCTATTCTGAATATGCCCTCGGAGCTTCTTGCCAGCCTTTCGGGATAAAATCCAACCCCCAGATTATGCTGCACCATAGGCAGAATCTGGTCCATTGTAGCCACTTCAATATCGGCGTGAAGCTGTATGCCTTTTTCAAGAAAAAAGTCGCTGTAAAGCTGTCTTGTGCCTGTTTTTTCTGAAAGAAAAATAAAAGGCAGCCCGGACAGAGCTTTTAAAGACTGAGGCGTATCTGCCAGATGGGAATAGCGGCTGCCGCATATGAGGCATTCCCTGAAGCTCATAAGAGTGCGGCTTCTGACAGATGAGGGTATATGAGCGGGACTTGTTATTACCGCTATATCTGCAAGGCCGTTTTTTATCTCATTTACAGCCTGCGGCGAGGTCTGATTTGAAATTTTAAACCGTACATTTGGATATTCCCTGTGAAATGCCTCAAGTCTGTCAAGGAGAAACAGCCTCAGCGCGCTGCCGCTGGCGGCTATGGTTACTATACCGCTGTCAAGACCCTGATCCTCCATAAGCTCCGCTTCTCCAAGGCTAAGCTGCGAGTATGCGGCGGAAACCCGCAGGTACAGCTTCTCTCCCTCGGGAGTCAGAGTTATTCCTCTGTTTGAGCGGACAAAAAGTCTGCAGCCCAGCTGCGCCTCAAGATTATTGATACACCTTGTAATATTGGGCTGATTATTGTCAAGAGCAGCAGCGGCCTTTGTGAAACTCCTGTATCTGGCTGCAAAATAGAATATGCGATAATAGTCAAAGCTTATCACAGCAAACCTCCATATAAATATTGTATAGTCAATATATTAAATATACTTTTTACATATTACTTTTAGAAAAGTATAATACAGGTGAGGTGAAAAAGCAATGGACGGTGAAAAAAAGAAAAGACAGATGTCGGAAGCCTTCGTAACGAGCATATTTCTTGCTTTGTCGGGCGGGCTTCAGGACGCATATACATATTGCATCAGAGACGGTGTGTTTGCCAATGCGCAGACGGGAAATGTGGTGCTGATGAGCCAGTATCTGATGCAGGGAGATTTCAGTATGGCGGGGCATTACGCAGTGCCGCTTCTTAGCTTTGCCTTTGGCGTTTTTGTTGCAGAAAAGCTGCAGGCGCGCTTTAAATACGCCTCAAAGCTTCACTGGAGGCAGGGGCTTTTAGTGCTTGAAATAGTGCTGCTGGTGTTTGTAGGGTTCCTGCCCGAAACTATGAATGTTACAGCCTCGTCTGTTGTATCATTTGTCTGCGCAATGCAGGTTCAGGCCTTTCGTAAAGTAAACGGATACTCATATGCCAGCACAATGTGTATAGGCAATATGAGAAGCGGAGTTGCCGCTCTGTCGGCATTTCACAGAGAGCACAAAAAAGCGCAGCTGAGAGAAGCTTATCATTACTTTGGAGTAATAGGATTTTTCGCAGCAGGCGCAGCGATAGGAAGCGTGCTGGTGCCGATTGCGGGAATTGCGACGATATTTGTTTCCGCTGTCTTTCTGTCCGTAAGCTTTGTAATAATGTTCATGGATTAAAAAACCGGTACTGCGTCTGCAATACCGATTTTTGTTTTGCTTAATTCTCCTGTGGGTCAGTTGCTATTACCGCCTGCATTACCTTGTTTGCCACAGCGCCTGCGACAACACTTCCGTAGCCGCCGTTTTCGACAAGCACGATGAAAGCGTACGGATAACCCTCATTCTTTATAAATCCTGTAAACCACGAGTTTGGAGCCTTGCCGCCGCCAACCTCTGCCGTACCGGATTTTGCATATATGTCAAGTCCCGGGAAGTTGCTCTCGCCGTAGGTCTTTTCAACGTTGTTTTTCATCATAGACTGCATTTCAAGAGCAGTATCCTCTTCAATCAGAGTTCCCGTATTCTTTGTCTTGTATATTCCTGCCGGAAGCCCTATCTTGTATTTGACAGCAGATATTATTCTCGGCTCTGCCGCGCTGCCGCCGCCTGCAATGGCTCCCACAAATCTCAGATAGGAACATGGATTTATCAGATCCTCATACTGACCTATGCCTGCCCATGCAAGAAATACGTTGTTGCCATCGGGGAAGCTGAAGCTGCCTGCGGCTGTCTGTATGCCGTTTACATCTACGGACTTGTTTAGCTCATATTTATCTACATATTCCTGAAGCGTTTCGGCGCCCACGTCCTGAGCCAGCTGCGCAAAGGCTCCGTTGCAGGAGTTTGCCAGCGCATCATAGAAATTCTGATGACCATGTACGGCAGGACAGGTGATGGTATCGGAGCCGTAGGTTGCCTTGCCTGTGCAGGTGTATTCCCAGCTGTCCAGATTGCTTCTGTTTTCGATTACGGCAGAAGTTGTTACCAGCTTGAATATAGAGCCGGGAACTATTGCCGAGGAGAAAAATCTGTTCATATACAGTCCTGAGGTATCGTTGCTGCTTACTGCAGGCGGGTTTTCAGGGTCAAAATTAGGTGAGCTTACAAGGCAGAGTATATCTCCGGTTTCGTAGTTGTATACGCCCACAGTACCGCTTCTGCCGGCAAGCGCCTCGTTGGCGGCCTTGCATATGTCTGCATCTATAGTCAGATAAAGATCCCGGTTTCCCGAGTCATAGACTCCCGTAATTATATTGTAGCCTACCAGCTTGCTCTGAAACGCGCTTTCGGCAGAGCTGCTGATACTTCTGTTTCTGTCGCCTACAGTATGTACCGTAGCCCGCCTTATGGCCGCATCGTCATTGTAATTGATGCCGTCTTTAGTGTTTTCGGCAAGCTTTGTGCCGTTTACATCATATATTGTACCTGTCGTCAGGTTGCCGTCCTTATATATATGCTGATTTGCAGGGTATGAGGCCCATGTGCTGCCTTTGATTGCAAATTCAGCTATAAATATACCGAGTCCTATGACAAGAACGGCAGCGCAGAGCAGACAGAGTATCGCTCTTTTCTCCAGTTTTTTCATCTCTACAACCCCCTAGAATAAATCGTCCCAGCTTTTGACTTCCTGAATTTCAGGCTCTTTGTATACATCATCCCTATCAAGAGGTGCAGCCCTGTATATGGCTATATCCTCTGCAGGCCGAAACTCGTTTTTCTTTGTCAGCCGCACCGCAAAGCTTGCATTCTGCCTTGTGTCCGCCGCCTTGAGAAATGCCAGAAGTCCCCATGAAACCAGCATGCTGGAGCCTCCGTTTGAAACAAACGGGAATGTGATGCCGGTAAGCGGCAGCAGATCAACCGAGCCGAAAACATTGAGTATTGTCTGCATTAAAAGCATTGTCATTGCGGAGCAGGCTGCAATCGTATAGAATGTGGAACGCCCCGCCATTATGGACTGTACCGCAAACACCGAAAGCGTTACTATGGAGATTACGGCAAGAGAGGATATTATGAGTCCCCATTCCTCCGTAAGCACTCCGAAAACGAGGTCGGTATCTGAGGCAAATACCTGATTGAGCCAGCCGTTACCTGCGCCGACTCCCACAAGTCCTCCGCTGGCAGAGGCAACCATGGTTCTTGTCTGCTGGAAGCCTGCTGCATCCGCATATTCCCATACATGTCCCCATGCGGAGAATCTTTCTGCTATGTAAGAAGGTTTGAATTTAAGCATGAGCATAATGCCTGTTGCGGCTACCGCCACTATGAGTATGAGCTTTGAGAAATCGCCTGAACGCAGGAATGATATGACGAGGAAGGTCGCAAAAAATATTGCGGCAGTTCCGAAGTCGCTCATAAGCGCCAGCGCGCCCAGACAGAATATTGAAAGCCCTACAAACAGGGTCAGGTTTTTTCTTGTAAAAAGCTCATTGAGCGTAGCAGCTCCGGCATAGATAAATGCTATCTTTACAAACTCCGACGGCTGTATTGAAGTAAATCCGAGGTTGATCCAGTTTTGAGCTCCGTACTCCGAGGTTCCGAAGACCAGATTTACAAGCAGCAGCAGTACGGCTGCGCCTATCATAAATATGCGTATGCCCTTTGCTCTGTTTAAATCTCTGAGATACCAGCACAAAGCCAGAAATACAATCAGTCCCAGCAGTATGGCGATAAGCTGCTTGAGCACCGATTCGGGAGCTGCGGAGGCCGTAACCGCAAGGCTCAGCGTCGAAAGGAAAAATGCAATAAGCTCCATTTCAAAGCCGACCCTGCGAAGTGAGCGCATAAACAGAAAATATGCCCACATAACAACGCATAGCCCCAGCATACATAGAGGAAGCGCCGAAGGGCAGTCCTCGCCAAGGGCTATAACAAGCTGCAGCGCGGTCAGTATCTGAAAAAGACTGAGCGCCGCAAGGCACGCCCATGGTGAAAGGGGCTTTGATTTTTCCATTCTGTAGTTGGTGTTGTTTCGCTGTTCCTCAAGGCTTATAGGGAACAGTGTAAGCTGCTCCTCGCCTATGGATATAACGTCGCCTATATTTACAATAGCGGACTTGCGGCGGATTCGCTCGCCGTTTATGTAGGAACCGTTTTTGGAGGCCATATCTGTATATGTCCAGCTTCCGTCATTGTTTCTTATCAGTGTGGCGTGGTTTCTTGAAACGCTCATACTGTCAAGCACAACGTCGCAGCTTGCGGCTCTGCCTATTACGTTTTCCCAGTGGCTCAGCGGTGTTGAATTGCCGGTTTCGTCCTGCACATATGCCCATATTTCAGACGGATTTTTGGATCTCAAAAGTGAAATTATTGCGTGAAGCAGCACATATACCGCTATGGCAACAAAGACCCATCTGAATATGGTTGTAAGCAGGTGTGCGGCAGCCGGGATTTTGTCAAAAAATCCTGCTATGGCTCCGGCCACTGCGCCTGATTTCTCTGTTGATACTTCTAAAAAACTCATTCTCTGTTCTCCCTTTACCTGAGCCTTATAGACACCTCTCCTGTTGTCAGCGTTTCTCTAGTACCGTCAGGGTAGCTTACTATAAGGGCTCCGTTGTCATCAATATCCTCCGCAAAAGCAGGGGCAGGCTCTCTGCCCGTTTTGATAACATTGATATTCTTGCCTATAACCATTGAACTCTGTCTGTACTCGTCTATAAAGCCTCTTGCTTCAATGTTTGAGGCGATGTCCAGAAGCTGATTTACAACCTCTGCGGCAAGAGCGTTTTTGGAATAGCTACCGGGTATGCCGCCTGCAATTTCCTGTATTTCATCGGGAAAATCCTCGCAGGAGCAGTTGATGCCTATTCCTACAACTATATTTGTAATCTGACCGCTTTCAAAGTCTGTGATAGCTTCTGTGAGTATGCCGCATATTTTTTTGCCGTCAAGATACAGGTCGTTAACCCATTTTATCTGAGGGCAGGCGCTGCATACTGTCTGTATCGCTCTTTTGACCGCAACCGAGGCTGCGGCGGTGATGAGCACTGCCTTTGAGATGTCGAAATCGGGTTTTAGTATCACCGAAAGATATATCCCCTGTCTTTCGGGTGAGTAAAAGCTTCTGCCAAGTCTGCCTCTGCCGGCGCTCTGGTGCTCTGCGATTACGCAGGTGCCGCTGCAGGCGCCCTCAAGGGCAAGCGCTGCGGCTCTTTTGTTGGTGGAATCCGTACTGTGAAAAAAATGAAGAGGCGCGCCGCTTTTGAGATACAGCTCGATGCCTTCCTTTGAAAGCATATTGCTGTCCTCATGGAGCATATATCCCTTGTTGGTAACGGCGTCAATACTGTAGCCTTCGTTTTGAAGCGCGCGCATTGCTTTCCATACCGCTGTTCTCGAAACTTTCAGAGAGTCGGCCATTTTTTCGCCTGACAGAAAACTGCCTCTGTTTTCTTCAAGCAGCTTTAATACGTTGTTTTTTACAGACATAAGTTTAACCTTCCTTTATATCTCATATATTAACCTTTTTTGACCTTGAGGTCAACCTTTGCGGGAAGCTAAGCTGTTCGTTATCAAGGTGCTGGTAATTTTTGTTTTTTAAAAAATTCAGAGACTTCCAAATGTTTTTAGTGTACAATCTAGCTGTGAATAAGGCTATATGTAAAGATAACCATTGATAATAACGTATATAGAAAGTCTTAAAAACAGAAGAAAAGAATGCTTATGTAAATCAGGAGGTAACTATTAATATGAAACTGATATGTATTGGAGATAGTTTTACAAGAGGTTTTGGTGTAAAGAAAAAGGAAAGCTGGGTATCACAGATCAGTATAGAAAACGCAGATGTAATCAATATGGGTATAAACGGAGATACGACTTCGGGTATGCTGGCAAGATTCACAAATGATGTTATTTTGGAGAAGCCCAATTATGTTCTGATAACCGGAGGAACAAATGATTTTATATCGGGGTCGGACTGTTCCATACCGCAGAACAATTATATGGCTATGGTGCATCAGGCGTTTCACAGCGGAATTATACCTGTTGTTGGCATAGAACCGGGGTTTTCACCGGAAAATGTTAGAGCAGATTGGGCTGTGTTCAGTGATTTCCAAAAAGTTTTTGATAAACAGCTGCAGTTGGGTGAATGGCTGAAAAAGATGTGTAAAACATTTGGCGTTTTTTATATTGATTTTTATGAGGGATTAAACCTAGTGACTCAAAATGCGTCGGAAAAAGCTATGTTTATTGATGGACTTCACTTGACTGCTGAGGGGCATAAACTTATTGCAGAAATTGCAAATAAGGCATTACAGAATATTATTTTGGGAAAAGGCTGATATACTATTGAAATTATAAATAGTGAGAAGGAACTTTCCTTTTTATGAGAGGGTAATTTTATCACAATTCGCACAGTTAATATATTAAAACCGTGTGGATTTTTGTACATGGAGATATAGAGTATTTTTGTTAGACGAGAATAGAAATGAATGAATTCAATAAAAAAGTTTGAAAAGTGGCACAAAATTTGCATTAACTATAAGTGTGATATATCAACAGAACAAACATCAGAATTTGCAAATTCACTAAAAAGACTGAAATTCCGACACTGTTAAAGACTGTGATGGATTTCTGCAAGGTGAAATGTGTAGACAAAAAGCATCTGTGTAGTCGTTTTGGGACACAGGGGTGTCACATATTTCGACATTTCTGAAAGGAGAAAGTATGAAAAGCTATAAGGATTACGATAATTACCGTAAACTGCCGGTTGATGTTCCCGGCTTGTCTCCGGATATGTGCATTGCTTTAGAGGATAAGATTACAGAATTTGAAGAAAATCATCTGGATAGTGCACTTAACGGAGGAGATGGATTTGTTCCCAGAATAAAAAAAGGGGATGTAATCTTTGCGGCAGCGATTAATATTGCCATTCTTATATATTATATTTGGGCACTTATAAGTTAATTATGCAGAATTAGATTAATTATTCGACTTTCATAATGAGATTTAAAGGAAAGGAAATTAATAATGAGTAGTAAAAACACAAACTCGGAAGTATATTACACATTACTTCCTACGGCGGGGCGTGAAAGAACCTATAAGTTCTGGGACCTGCTTGCTGTTCAGATATGCTATGGTATTGCAGCGTGGTTTTTCCTTGCGGGAGCACAGACAGGACTATATCTTCCAGCAAAGGAAGCCGTTCCGACAATACTGGCAGGAAACTGTATTCCGCTGTTTATGATTGTAGGCTGCGGACTTGTGGCGTCAAGATATGGTGTGGAACAGCTGACTTCAACAAGAGGAATCTTTGGAAACAAGGGAACAACTCTGGTGCTATGGATGTATCTTCTTTGCCTGTATCCGAGTCAGGCTACATTATGCCTTCTGTTTGGACAAAGCGCAACTAAATTTTCGGGTTCTCTTTTTGGAGAAAACCTATTAAGTTCCGAGGGCTTTGGAGTTACTTTCTTTGGTCTTCTGGCACTGGTTATAGGCGGATTTATTGCATGGCTTGGACCAAACGCATTAAAATGGTTCACAAGAATTTCGGCAATCTGCATGTTTGCTATTTTAGCGGGACTGATAGTATATGTTCTTAATATGTATGGAATAGACTACATATTTAATGCTGAGCCTAGAGAACCGATAATGATTGACGGTGAACCTAGCGCAGCATGGTCCAGGGCTTCTGCGCTTGAAACCAATGTCGGTATAGGACTTTCATGGGCTTTCTTCTTCGGACAGTGGACAAGACTTGCAGATTCTGAATCGACAGCTTTCCATGGCACTATGTGGGGCTGGGGTCTTCTGGCTGCCATTGCGGGCGTATTTGCAGCATTTACTGCTTTAGCAACAGGGATTTATGATCCGACAATCTGGCTTGTTAATATAAGTGAAGACACAGGAATTCCGTTCCTCTCAATTTTAGGATTACTGCTTATGGCTATTGCTAATGTATCTTCATTTGCAACTGCTACATATCCTGCGACTATATCGCTGAGAAGCAGATTCCCTAAACTGAAATGGGTGCCCGCACTTATGATCTGTATTATACCTGTGCTTTTCCTGCTTAATGACGATGTATATAATGCTATTAACAAGGTATTCTCATTTATTGCCTGCCTGTCAAGCATATACGGAGCAATTGTAATTGCAGATCTGCTATTTGTATGCAAAGGACGTTTCAGCATAAGAGAAATGTTTAATTACAGTAAAGGATATTCTTACTGGAAGGGATATAATCCGGGAGCACTGGTTGCAATGGCTGCAGGGCTTGCTTTTTACCTGACGACACTGAATCCTCTTACATGGGAGTCACCTAACGGTCTGTTCCCATATATTTCAGCGGGTATCCCTACATTTATAATAACAGGTATTGTTTATATTGTTCTTATGAAGTGCTGGGTTTTAAAGAAATTCCCTGTAACATTTATGAATGATATTAAATACGACGATCAGAAATAGAAAATCTTAATAGTTAAGTTAAGAAAAAAATTGTACTTTCAATGTTAACAAATTTTAAAAAAATACAATAATGCCTCAAAAGACAGATAGGAGGGCTGTACAAATTGTGCGGCTGTCCTATCTGTCTTTTTTAAAAGTATGGTGAATAAAAATTTATATTGGCAAAGTAAAGAAATAGGACCTGAAGGCTACCGGCGACATTATCCAAAAGGAGTATATGATACATAACTGTACGCAAAAAGTGACCGTTAAGAGAATTGTAAAAAAAAACAGACAATTTAAAATGTAGATATAGAACAAAACAGGTTAAAGGGAATTAGGCCAATAATAAATTATGTAGGGAGGAAGTTAAATGAATTTTGAAAAGACAAAAGTATTTTATGATGAAATTAAAAATTATATAGTCGATGGTGTTGCCAGTTCATTCCATATAACTGACGTAGAAGAAGCACCTCTGTGTGTGGAATATGGTAAAGGCCCAAGAGTATATGATGTTGACGGTAACGAATATATCGACTATGTATTAGGTCTTGGACCAATGATTTTAGGTCATGCGGACGAAAAGACAGACAAGGCGGTTATTGAGCAGCTCTCAAGAGGAACCCACTTCTCTGCGCCTACACCGCAGCTGAAAGAACTGGCAAAAAGAATGTGTGAAATTATTCCTTGCGCAGAAAGAATTATGTTTGAGAGCACCGGAAGTGAAGCGGACATGGTTGCCTTCAGACTGGCAAGAGCTTATACACAGAAAGAAAAAATAATAAAGTTTGAAGGTCATTATCATGGTTGGGCCGATGAGCAGAATATTACATTTAAAACAAGCACCGTTGCTGAGCTCGGACCTAAAAACAATCCGAATAAAATATACAATGTACTGGGACAGAGAAGTGCTACGGCAGACGATATAGTTCTCGCGCCATGGAATGACCTTGAAACGTTAGAGGAAATAATAAAGGCAAATGAAGGCGAAATCGCCGGCATGATTATGGAACCGTTTATGTGTGACGAAGGACCTATCCCCCCAAAAGAAGGATACCTTAAAGGCGTTAGGGACTTATGTGATAAATACGGAATTGTGCTGATTTTCGATGAAATCATTACAGGTTTCAGACTTGCTTTAGGCGGAGCGCAGGAAAAATACGGAGTTACTCCTGATATAGGTCTTTTCGCAAAGGCTCTTGCAGGCGGATATCCGATGTCAATGATATGCGGTAAAAAAGAGATCATGGAATGCGGCGTAAAAGTATCAGGTTGCTTTAACGGAAATCCGGTAGCTTCAGCAGCGGGAATTGTTGTAGCGGAAGAGCTTTCAAAGCCTGGTGTTTATGAAAACTTCCAGAAGCTTGGTGATATGCTCTGCAACGGATTTAAAGAGCTGTGCAGGAAGTATGGTGTTAAAGGCTATGCAGAGGCACACGGAGCAATCGCTCTTATACTTTTCGGTAAAGAAAACAACTTTGACGATATAAGAGATTACATAGAAAACGGTGATGTTGATTTCTATAATCAGTTCTTTGCGAAAGCAAAAGAATATGGGGTTAGATTAACATATAGAAGAGGTAGAATTTTCCTATCAACAAAACATACGGAAGATGATATTAAGCTTACGTTAGAAGCTTTTGATAAAGCTTTAAAAGACATAACTATATAACTATATCTGAATAAACAATAATAACAATCACAGCAAAACAACCTACAATTTATATTCTGTAATAAGTTTTATACAGATTTTACTTAATGACAACATCCTTTTTTAATATTTTGATAGGAAAATTCGAACTTTTTCAATTGACAGACTAAAGGCTAACAGAAAGGAATTTACAGATGTACCCATATGTGTTTGATATCCAGAAGTTCAGTGTTCATGATGGGCCGGGAATACGGACAGTAGTGTTTTTAAAAGGTTGTCCGATGAAATGCCAGTGGTGTGCCAATCCCGAATCACAGCTTTATACACCGGAAGTGATTATTCATCCCGATAAGTGCATTGGTTGCGGGAAATGCAAAGAGGCTTGTGACATTTTAAAAAATTCTCAATCTGTAAAAGTTGGAAAACCTGCGGGGTGCAAAAATTGCGGAGATTGTGTATCTGTATGCTGCACCGGGGCACGAAGTCTCATCGGAAAACAGATGACACCGGAGGAACTGATAAGAGAAATAGACAAAGATATTATTTTCTATAATCAGTCAGGAGGAGGAGTTACCTTCTCGGGCGGTGAGGCGATGATGTATCCTGAATTCATTTCAGAGATTGCCGGATATTATAAAGAAAAGGGGATCTCAACAGCAGTTGAAACATGTGGTGATGTTCCTTGGGAGAACTTTGAGAAAGTACTTCCTTACATTGATCTGGTTTTATTTGATCTTAAGATGATGGATTCAAAACAGCATCTCAAATATACAGGAAGACCTAATGACAGAATTATTGACAATCTGAGAAAAACAGCAAAACAGGTTGAAACAATAATCAGAATTCCGATAATACCCACAATCAATGATTGTGAGGAGAATATTGAAGGCATAGGCAGATTCATTGAATCATTAGAAGGCAGAATAAAGAAAGTTCATATATTACCTTACCATAATTATGGAATGAGCAAATATCAGGGGCTCGGCAAAGACTATCTCCTTAAAGACCTGAAAGCCCCTGATAATGAGCACATGGAGATGATTCGGGAGAGCCTTTGCCGATATGGAGTAGACGTTATTATAGGTGGTTAATTAAAATATAAAGTTTTAAACCGTAAGGTTGTAAAAGGAGGTTTACTAATGGCTATTATAAACGGTAAAGATGTACATGACGGATTATTGAATCCTACACATGATTCACCATTCCCTCGTACACAGAGAATGATGGACAAATATTTTTCATATGTTCCTGAACTGGACATTGAACGTGCGGTTCTGTGGACAGAGTCCTATAAGCAGACAGAAGGACAGACTGCAATGCTCAGAAGAGCAAAAGCATATAAGCATTATGCTGAGAACAGATCGATTCTCATAAAGGATGATGAACTGTTTTTAGGAAAGTGTGCAGATGCACCTAGAGCAGGTACTGTTTCTCCTGAATACGTAAGCACATGGCTTCGTGAAGAAATTGATGGTATTGCAACAAGAGAAAGAGATACTTATCAGATTTCAGAGGAAAAGAAAAGAATTTTAAAAGAAGAAGTTTTTCCTTACTGGGAAAACAAGACTATATATGACGGCTGGGTAGCACAGATTCCGGAGGATACGAAGACTCTGATGCTTAAGACTGGCATTATAGATGCAGAGGTAAAGATTGTATCTGCACCGGGAGAACTGGCTCCTAATATGGAAATGGTAATAAACAGAGGCTTCAAGGATATTAAAGAAGAAGCTCAGAGGCATCTTGAAGGCCTGGATCGTTCAAGACCTGACGATTGTGCCAAGATGGATTTCTACGAAGGCTCAATTATGACTATTGATGCCCTCAGCACTTATATAAAAAGATGTGCGGCAGAAGCAAGAAAACTCGCTGAAACTGCAGATGAGGAAAGAAAAGCAGAACTCCTGGAAATGGCAGAAAATGCTGAATGGGTAAGTGAATATGAACCTAAGACTTTCCACCAGGCATTACAGCTTATGTGGTTCATACTTATAGGTATTCAGATGGAAGGTAATGCCCCTGGAGTATCTCCGGGCAGAGTTGACCAGTTCTTATACAAATATTATAAAGCAGATTATGAAGCAGGAAGAATTGATGATGACAGAGCTTTAGAGCTTATTGAAAACCTGTATATGTTAATGGGTGAAAATACATGGCTGACAAGTGAAAACACTTCTATGTATTTCACAGGATACCAGTGTTTCCTCAACATGTGTGTAGGCGGCGTTGACAGACACGGCAAAGATGCAACAAACTCACTGTCATTTATGTTTCTTACTGCAAAGATGCACTGCAGACTTCATTCTCCTAACGTTTCTGCTCGTGTACATAAAGGAACTCCACAGGATCTTATGCTTCATTATGCAAGATTAATCAAATACGGAATGGGATATCCGGCTCTTCATACTGATGATGTTGGTATCAGAGCAATGCTTTCTCTTGGCGCTACTATGGAAGAGGCGTATAACTATCAGCTTGTAGGCTGTGTAGAACCGTTTGTTCCGGGAGTTATGACCAAGTGGTCGGACGGCGGACATTATAACTTCGGTTCTGCTATAGAATTTGTACTTACTAACGGTGTGAGTGTAATGAATGACAACAGACAGGTAAGTATACAGACCGGTGATCCTTGCAAGATGACATTTGATGAAATTAAAGAAGCTGTTAAGAGACAGTTAGACTATTTCGTATATCATATGAGCGTTGGTGCTACAATTTGTGAAAGACTTCATTCACAGCTTGCTCCGCAGCCGTTCCTTTCAGCTCTGATTACAGGCTGCTATGACAGCGGCAAGGATATTACACATGGCGGTGCAAAGTATCATTGCGGTCCGGCGTTCATCGGAACAGGACTTGTTGACTTATGTAACTCGTTGTCAGCAATAAAGAAATTCGTATTCGACGAAAAGACAGTAACAATGGAAGACATGGTAAGAGCATGCAAAAATAATTTTGAAGGTCAGGAAGAACTCCTTAAGCTTGTTCAGACTAAGACCCCATGCTACGGCAACGATATTCCGGAAGTGGATACATGGGCAGAAGAATTCTCAGATTACGCCAAAGATCAGATTCTCAGCTACACCTCCTTTAATGGTACACCGTTCTGTAATGGACTGTACCCTGTAACAGCCCATGTACCACACGGATTAGTAGTAAGTGCACTTCCTTACGGAAGACTGGCAGGAACACCATTATCAGATGGTATTTCACCTAAGGGAGGAACTGACCATGAAGGACCTACTGCAGTACTGAAATCCGTATCACATGTAAATCATGAAAATCATACTTCAGGAACTCTGCTTAATATGAGACTGGATCCTGTAAGTGTTGAGGGCGAAGTTGGTCTCAAGAGAATAACTCAGATTATAAGAGCTGCTGCTGATTTGAACTTATGGCATATACAGTTCAACGTAGTTACAACCGAAACTCTGCTTGCAGCACAGAAAAACCCTGAAAACTACAAGGGTCTGATTGTAAGAGTTGCAGGCTACAGCGCATACTTCGGAGAACTTAATAAGGCTGTTCAGGACGATGTGATTTCAAGAACGATACACACTGCTTGATATTTAGTTACTTGTAGGAAGAGGGAGTGTAGGCGCTCCCTCTATCCTTCATATATGAAAGGAATTTTATATGAGTGAATCATTGGGAAAAGATAGAGGAATTATTTATAATATCCAGCGCTTTTCTATCCATGACGGCAATGGAATAAGAACGATTTTTTTTATGAAAGGATGTCCGCTGAAATGCATCTGGTGCTGTAATCCGGAATCTCAGAGTATTGATCCGGAAGTCCTTTTTTTAAGAGATAAATGCATAGGATGCTTTAACTGCATCAGATCATGTCCTTATAATGCTATGGAAATAAACAGAGAAAAGTGCAAGGTCTGCGGCTCATGTACCAGAGTATGTCCGGCAAACTCCAAAAGAATTTCCGGCAGATACATTACCATTGATGAGGTTATAAACGAAGCGGAAAAGGACAGAGTGTTTTATCGCAATTCAGATGGCGGAATTACTTTCAGCGGTGGGGAACCTACCATGCAGCACGAATTTGTATCAGCCGCGGCAAAGCGCTGCAGACAGCTTGATATACATACTGCAATAGAAACCTGCGGGTACAATAAATGGGAGAATGTCAACAAGGTACTTGAACATATAGACGAAATCTTTTTTGATATAAAGCACATGGATTCGGAAAAGCATAAGGCTCTTACAGGCGTTGGCAATGAGCTTATACTGGATAACGCCCGGAAAGCTGCGGGACTGGGTAAAAAGATAACATTCAGATTACCGTTAGTGCCCGGATGCAACAGTGAAGAAGAAAATGTTATAGCGACAGCGGAGTTTATTGGCGGCATAACAAAAGAAAATGTTTTTATTGAGATTTTACCTTATCACAGACTTGGTGAAATGAAATTTGAATGGCTGGACAGGGTTTATGAACTTGACGGAACCGAAACACCTCCGGCAGAACAGGTCGACAGATACAATGATATTTTTAAAAGCAAGGGCTGCAATGTCGTGAAAAACGGTCAGCTGCTGTAATAATATGATTTTCATATGTTATACATAATGCCTGCTTGAAAGATGCTGCAGCAGGCTGCAGAAAGGAGAAAACCATATGGCTGCTTCATGTGGAACAGATATTAACAGAATAAAACATAGCGACTGGAAAGATGGTTGCACAGACAGAATAAACAGATTAAGAAATAAATATTTCAATAATATGCCTGAAATCGATACAGAAAGAGCCAGAGCATATACAGAAATCTATAAAGAACATGAAGGTGATGAGGTTATTATCAAAAGAGCAAAAGCTCTATATCATTATCTTGAAAACAAAACATTATTTATTGATGAAGATGAACTGATAATAGGTACAGACGGCAAAAAACAGAGGTCTGTAGTTATGAACCCTGATATGTGTTACAGCTGGTACAGAGATGAGCTGGAAACAATGTCGACAAGACCGCAGGATCCTTACTTTATTACAGAAGAGGATAAGAAATATATAAGAGAGGAAATCGTTCCGTTCTGGACAGGCAAGTCAATGGAGGACTGGTTCCAGGCTAATCTCGAAGACGATCTTGTAAATGTCGGAATAGGGACAAATGTAGTCTTTGGCGATTTGAAGTCACAGGGCGGTGCAGGAGAATATGCTGTAGGTTATGGCAATATCCTTATTAAAAAAGGATTTGGCGCAATCAGACAGGAAGCTGTTGAAAGAATGGAAGCCTTAGATCCTTTTGCTCCTGAAAGCTTTGAAAAGAAAAAGTATTATGAGGCTACAATAATATGCTGCGACGCTGTAAAAATGATGAGTGAACGCTATGCGGGATATGCAAGAAGGCTGGCTAAGAATGCGAATGAAAAAAGAAAAGCGGAACTTTTGAGAATAGCAGACATATGCGAAAAGGTTCCGTATAATCCGCCGGAAACATTCCAGGAAGGATTGCAGTTTGTATGGTTTACTCAGATGTTCCTGTGGGCAGAGGAGAATTCCAATTCATATTGCATAGACAGACCGGATCAGTATCTGTACCCGCTGTACAAAAAAGATATTGAAGAGGGAAGAATTACAGAAGAAGAAGCTTTAGAGCTTATTGAATGTTTCTGGATTAAAATTGCGGAGTTTATTTTTACTATTTCCAAAGACGGCGCGGAGTTCTATGCAGGATATATGTCATTTACCGGTCTTACTCTTGGCGGATGTGATCAGGATGGAAAAGATGCTGTGAATGAACTTTCATACCTGATGATTCAGGCTACTATGGATTTAAGAATGCATTCGCCGACAATTAATGTAAGAGTTTGCGATGAAACCCCTGATGAATATCTGGAAAAAATCTGTGACCTTGTTAAGCTTGGAACAGGACAGCCTGCAATATTTTTCGATAAAACTGCTATAAAACTGTTTGAAAGACGAGGTCTTCCGGAGTCGCTTGCAAGAAACTGGTGTGTAGGAGGCTGCGTTGAGCCTAATATTCCGGGCATTACAAACATGTGGGGCGAAGGTTGCCGTTACAGCTATGCTACAGCTGTAGAATGGGCACTTTTCAATGGATACTGCAAAACTCTCGACAGGCAGATGGGTCTTAAGACAGGTGACCCTAGAGACTTTAAGAGCTTTGATGAATTCTATGATGCAGTAAAAGCTCAGCTGGCATATCTTATTAAGCTTTGTGTAAGATTTACACAGCTCTCAGAAAAAGCACATATGAGAAGAGCGCCAAAGCCGGTAAGATCCATGACCATGGAAGGATGTATCGAAAATGGTGTGGATTGTTCTGCGGGCGGAGCAAAATACAATAATGGCCCGGGATTAGAGCCTACAGGTGTTGCTGATATCGCAGATTCACTGGAAGCAGTGAAAAAATTGGTTTACGATGATAAGAAAATCTCCATGGATCAGCTTATTCAGGCGCTGGAAAACAACTTCGAAGGCTATGAGGATATCAGACAGATGCTTATTAACGAAGCCCCTAAATATGGAAATGATATTGATGAGGTTGACAGATTTGCGGCTGAGACAGTTGAGTTCTCATGCGATGAAGCTGTGAAATACAGAAGCATGCACGGATCAACATTCCTTAGCGGACTTGTTCCTGTTTCATCAAACTTACCTCACGGCAAAGCTATATGGGCACTTCCGTCAGGAAGAAAGGCTACGGAATCGTTGTCGGACGGATTGTCACCATTCCCTGGATATGATAAAGAAGGACCTACATCTGTAATTAAATCAGTGTGCAAGGTGGACCATACAAAGAACGGGGTTGGTACGCTATTAAATATGAAGCTTAATCCTCACCTTCTGGAAACAAAGAAAGACAAGCAGAACTTTATTTCCCTGCTGAGAGCAGAAAATGCGCTGGGAGGATATCATATTCAGTTCAACGTTATAAGCTCAGACACACTGAGAAAGGCAAAGTCCTGCCCGCAGGATTATGCCGATCTGCTGGTAAGAGTTGCAGGCTACAGTGCATTCTTTGTTGAACTTGCACCGGAGGCACAGGACGCTATAATCAACAGAACTGAAAATACAGCATGGTAGATATGTTTAAACGGCACTGAGTGCATAAAAGGATAAAACTTTAAATAATACGAGGAGGAATGTTATGAAATTTGCAAAAAAGTCGCTGCATATTAACGGCGCTGTACGTACTTTTGTGTGTGATCTGGAAAAAGATACACTTGCAACGGTACTTAGACGATTAGGTCTGACCGGTACTAAAATAGGATGCGGCATAGGTGTGTGCGGAGCATGCTCTGTAATAATGGACGGAAAAGTAATAAGATCATGTACAAGAAAAATAAAGGCAATCGAAGATTTCAGTGAAATTATTACAATCGAGGGTCTGGGAAATCCGTTAAACCCTCATCCGCTTCAGGCTGCATGGGTGCATCTTGCTGCAGTTCAGTGCGGATTCTGCTCGCCGGGATTTATTGTATCAGCGTATCAGCTGCTCAAGGAAAACAATAATCCGACAAGAGAAGAGGTAAGAGACTGGTTCCAGAAGCACAGAAATGTATGCAGATGTACAGGATACAAGCAGATTGTTGATGCAGTTATAGAAGCGGCAGCTATTATGAGAGGCGAGAAAACTGTAGAAGACATCAGATATAAATGGGAAGGTGTAAAGGATCTTTACGGCAAACCGCTTGCAAGACCTAATGCGCTGGCTAAAGCCTGCGGAGTATGTGATTATGGTGATGACCTGGCATTAAAGATGCCTGAAGGCACATTACAGGCTGTTCTGGTAATGCCTAGAGTTACAAACCATGCAAATATACTTAATATTGATATATCAGAAGCAGAAAAGGTTCCGGGAGTTGTTAAGGTTATAACTGCGCAGGATGTAAGGGATGCAGGATGTAAGAATGCCCTTACACCGTTTACCTGCCAGCCGAGAACAGTAGTTTTCGATAATGTACACACACTTATCCAGGATAAGAAAATAGTAAACTGGGGTAATGTTATAGCCATAGCGGTTGCAGACACCAAGGAACATGCTCAGCAGGCGGCGGATCTGGTAAAGATGGATTACGAGCAGCTGCCTGAGTATATGAGCTATCTGGAAGCGGTAATGCCTGATGCGATTGAAATACATCCGGGAGTGCCTAATATATACTCAAGATTCCCTGTTCGCAAGGGAGATGCTGATGATGTCCCTGAAATTATTGAAGATTCCACATTCTCAGTTGAAGGAAGCTTTTATGCTTCAAGAGAACCGCATATGTCAATTGAAGGTGATACTGTGCAGGCATATTATGACGAAGATGGCATGCTCACCGTTCACTGCAAGAGTATGACTAACTACTTTGACAGAGATGATGTGGCAGAGGCAGTCGGCGAGGATCCGGAAAATGTTAGAATTGTAGAAAATCCTACAGGCGGATCATTTGGCTGGGCAATGAATGCAGGCTCCTATGCGCTTGGAGCAATGGCTACTAAAGTAACGCAGAAACCGATAGCTTTACATATTGATTATTCGCAGTTTATGGCTTTCTCCGGAAAGAGATCACCTGCATATATGAACGGAAGTCTGTCATGTGATGAAAACGGAATGATTACAGCAGGTCAGTTTGATGTTGGTCTTGACCATGGTTCATATCATGAACTGGGCGATGACAAATTAATGAGAATAAGCAGATTCATGTTCTTCCCGTACTATATTCCTAATGCGCTTGGAGTATCAAGGGTGGCTATTACCAACCATGCTTTTGGTACAGCATATAGAGGATACGGAGCTCCTCAGGCGTTTACATGCGGTGAGGCGCTGATTGATATGCTGGCAGAAAAAGCAGGAATAGATCCGTTTGAATTCAGATACAAGAATATTGCAAGACCGGGACAGGACAATCTTAATCAGGTGCCTTTCCTGCAGTATCCGATGGAAGCTATAATGGACAAAATGAAACCTATGTATGATGAAGCTGTTAAAAAGGCGAATGAGTTTAATGCATCGTCAGACGGTTCGGTGAGACGTGGTGTAGGACTTGCATGGGGCGGTTATACAGTTGGTCTTGGTGCCGTTGATGAAGCAAGTGTTGCCATTGAATTAAGACCTGATGGAAAGTTTACTAAATATGATACATGGCAGGATCAGGGGCAGGGAGGCGACGCAGGTTCGCTCATCTGTATGATACAGGCATTAAGAGAATACTTCCCGGATGTTACACCTGATGATATCAGATTAGTACAGGCAGACACCAAGCTCTGCCCTAATACAGGAGAATCTGCAGGTTCAAGATCTCACTTCGCAAACGGTAAGGCAAGCATACTGGCAGCAAAGAACCTTGCCAATGCAATGAGAAAAGAAGACGGTACATACAGGACCTATGAAGAGATGGTCGCAGAAGGAATTCCGACCAGATATAACGGTGACTGGACATCTGCGAGTGAATGGGATGATTTATATGACCTTGACCCTAATACAGGTAAAGGAAATCCTGCTTATGCATATATTTACGCGCTGTTCCTGGCAGAGGCGGAAGTTGACATGAATACAGGAAAAACAACAGTTACAGGTTTCAGATGTGTAGATGAAGTCGGAAAAGTAGGTAACATTCAGTCACTGGATGGACAGGCCTATGGCGGAATTTCACATTCAATCGGCTTTGCATTAAGCGAAGATTATGAAGACGTTAAAAAGCATACAAATATGTATGCAGCAGGAGTACCTTACATTAAGGATATCCCTGATGATATGACAGTTATACATATGAATGGACATGACGAGAGAGGTCCTTTCGGATCCTCAGGATGCTCAGAGGCGTTCCAGTCCGGAGATCATGTTGCAGTGCTTAATGCTATAAACAATGCAACAGGAGTAAGAATTTATGAAATCCCTGCATCACCTGAAAAGGTTAAAGCGGGTATTGATAAACTTGCAGCAGGAGAGACTTTGACTCCGCCTGAAAAATATTATCTGGGTTCAGATTTTATGGACGAGGTAGAGTTTATGAAAGAAAATCCTGTAAGCTGGTAATAAGTTATAAAGTGTAGTAAAATCCTGGTGATTGGCAGATGACTTTTGTCGTCTGCCAATTGTCTATTAAAAACATAATAGTAAAAATAGCATAAAAAGGAGTTATAAGGCAATGAATATGTATTTTCCAATTGCTTTAATAGTTGTTTCAAATATATTTTATCATGTGTGTGCAAAATCATCTCCGGCAAAGATGGATCCGTTTGCAATGCTTGTTGTGGCGTATATATTATGTGCGATTATATCCCTTGTGATGTATTTTGTAACTAATCCGGGAAGCAATCTTATTAATGAGATCTCTTATTCCAACTGGACTGTGTTTGTAATGGGACTTGCAATTGTAGGACTTGAAGCAGGTAATATATTTATGTACAGAGTAGGGTGGAATATAAATACCGGCTATTTGCTTCACAGTGCGATATTTGCAGTTGCATTGCTGATTGTAGGATATCTGATTTATAAAGAAGCTATTACTTTAAACAAGGTGTTAGGGGTGTTTGCCTGCATGGTAGGCATATATTTTATAAATAAATAACAGCAGGTAGCGAATATGGAAAAATATTTTAAGCAGTTTGAAGCGTGCAGACAAAAAGAAGAACCTGCATGCACAAATACCTGTCCGTTTCATCTGGATGTAAAAGATTTTCTTGAAAAGACAGGCAGAAACAAATATGACAGAGCATATAAGAACTATAGAGATGCCGTGGTTTTCCCTGAAATTGTGTCGAAAATATGCGATGCCAGGTGTCAGAATGCATGCCCGAGGACACATATTGATGACGCAGTACAGATAAGGCTGCTGGAAGAAACCTGTGTAAACAAGGCTCGTAAAAAGGAACCTTTAAAGTATAACTTACCTAAAAAACAGGGGAAGATAGGAATCATAGGAGGAGGTCTCAGCGGCTTAACCTGTGGATTGAGACTGGCAACTAAAAAATACAGTGTTGTTATATTTGAAAAGGAAAAGATTCCGGGCGGACAGCTTAAGTATATAATGGACGAAGCTGAATACCTTGCGGCCATTGATCTGCAAATGTCGAAAGAAGAATATGAGCTTTTGACAGATACTGAAATTGCCGGCCTTGACAGTCTTGCGGAATATGGCTTTGATGCTGTCTATATTGCAACAGGTCAGGGCGGAAATGATTTTGGGATGACAGATTTGCCTGCAGGGCAGTATAGTGAAAATAATAAATTTGCAGTGTGGTGTGGAGGAAGTCTGAAAGGAAAAAGTCTGGTAGAAGCAATTGTAGATGGTGCAAATGCAGCTATGGCTATTGATTTGTACATAAAAACGGGGAGCGGCAATATTGCAGAAACAGCAGCAGATACCAGAATAGTACCTGACCTGAAGAAAATAGTAAAATGCGAGAGAGTTGTACCTACGGAAAGCGGAATTTTTTCTGATGAAGAGGTAGCCGCAGAATCAGCAAGGTGTATAAGATGCCAGTGCAACTCATGTCAGGAAAGCTGTGATCTGGTTGCATATTATAACAAATGGCCTGCAAAAATGAGAGAGGAAGTTGCAGAAACGGTAATGGAGTCCGGCTCTATGCTGAGAAAATCCCCTGCAACATATCTTGTGAACTCATGTACCCAGTGCGGACTGTTCGAACAGGGGTGTCCTTCCCATATAGATATGAAAGGTATGATGCTGGAAACAAGGCGTGTGCTGCACAGACAGCAGCAGATGCCACCGGCATTTCATGGATTCTGGCTAGATGATATGCAGCATGCAAACAGAGAGAAGAGCCGCATATGTAGGAATGCGCCGGGAAGTGAAAATTCGGAATATGTTTTTTTCCCCGGTTGTAATTTGGGTGCTTCAAGGCCTGAACTTGTTGAAGCCGCATATGGATGGCTGAATAACAATTTTGAAAATACAGGGCTGATGCTGCGCTGCTGCGGCATTCATGCTGAATGGGCTGGTGATGAACAGCTTGCAGAACAGCTTAAAACTTCTCTTATGCAGGACTGGACCGCGCTTGGAAAACCTGTGTTGATTACGGCATGCCCGTCATGTACCAGATTTTTAACAGAAGCTGTGCCGGAGGTGAAGTGTATTTCACTTCCTGAATTTATTTGCAGCAACGGAATATATCCCGATATGGATAATAATATCGCAAAGGGCAGAGAATTTGCTGTTTTTGATCCGTGTGCCGCAAGAGAAAATCACAACATGCAGGATGCAGTAAGAAAAATTTTAAATAAAAAAAACATTAAATTTTTTGAGCTGGAGCAAAAGGGAAACTATGGCTGCTGTGGTTTTGGCGGTGATATTTCTGTTGCGAATCCTGAGATTGCTGATTTTATTGCAGAAAAAAGGGCTGATATGACACAGGCTCCGTATATAACATATTGTATAAACTGCAGAGATGTTTTTGCTGACAGAAATAAAGAGGCAGTTCATATTCTTGATGTTTTATTTGGGGACTCTTGTATATCAGGAGAGTCCGCAGACTTTACGGCCAGACGAAGAAACAGAGAAATGCTGAAGAAAAAAATGCTTGAAACTTACTGGGGTGAACAAATGATAAACGATGAAAGTAAATATGGATTTGAAATTATTTATGACGATAATATAAAACAGAAGATAAAAAAACTTCACCTTGTTGAGGAGGATATTAAAGAGGTTATTTATCGTGCAGACAACCTGAACAGAAGAATCTATAATGCTGATACGGAAGAATATACATGTTATTCGAAACTGAATTATATTACATGCTGGGTAAGTTATAAAGTAAAAGATGATAAATACTGTCTTACAAATGTATATACTCACAGAATGAATATAAAACTGGAGGAAGTATGGAATGGAAAAAAAATCAACGCTGATCTGTGATGGATGTCAGGTGGAAATGGAGGAACTTGAAGTTCAGTTTGAGTATCTTGACAAGTTCTTCAGGCATAAAGTTCTGCGATGTCCTCTTTGCGGGCAGGTATTTCTTCCGCAGGAACTTGTAGAGGGCAGAATGAAGACTGTAGAAAAAAGCATGGAAGAAAAGTAAACGAATTAAATAAATAAAAATACCGTCATTTGTCGATGGTATTTTTATTTGGCACGATAGTTGCATTAAATATAAGTGTAAAGTAAATCCCTTATATTTATAAGCCTTGTGCCCGCAGGAAGTAAAAGGGCAGACCTATTGAAATTAGGGGCATTGTAAGATTTTAAAAACATATAACAAGACAAGATGTGTAGAAAAAAAACTACACATTGATGAAAAAACACAACAATAAAGGAGCGCGAAGAACCATGAAAAAAATTGACGGTATCGGCAAGGATCTTTTAGAGAAAATGTATTGCCAGATGGAAGAAATCAGACAGTTTGAATTGAAATCGGCAGATCTGTATCAGGCCGGTGAACTTCCGGGATTCCTGCATCCGTGTGTTGGACAGGAAGCTGCAGAAGTAGGAGTTATTTCAGCACTTAATCAGGACGACTTTATAGCAACTACTCACAGAGGACATGGACATATTATTGCCAAGGGTGCAAGCCTTGACAGAATGATGGCTGAATTATTTGCCAGAAAAGATGGAATCTGCAGAGGAAACGGAGGCTCCATGCATATGATGGACAGATCACTGGGTATCATCGGAGCTAACGGTATTGTAGGACAGGGAACAACTCTTGCCACAGGAGCAGGTCTTGCGTGCCAGCTGAATGGCAAAGGTCAGGTTTCAATTGCCTTTATTGGGGACGGAGCACAAAACGAAGGCTTCTTCCACGAAAGTATGAATATGGCATCAATATGGAACCTGCCTGTTATATTCGTTGTGGAAAACAATCAGTATGCAGAATCCACACCACAGACATATCACATGAGACCTGCTGATGTTGCAAAAAGAGCAGATGGATATGATGTGAAGTCATTTATTTGTGACGGAAATGATCTGTTTGATGTATATAAAAAGGCTACTAAGGCAATAGATATATGCAGAAAAGGAGAGGGTCCTGTTCTTATGGAACTTAAAACCTACAGATGGTTTGGCCATTATGTTGGAGATCCTGCAGTTTACAGACCTGAAGGTGAACTTGAAATGTGGAAGACACCGGAAAAAGAGGCATTTGCCAAATTCAGAAAAAAAGCAATCGACAGTGGAGTGTTTACAGAAGACGAATTGAATGCAATCAGAGATGATGTAACAAAACGTGTTGAGGCTGCCGTTGCTTTCGGAAGAGCAAGTGATCCGCTGCCACAGGAATTTGCATTGCAGAATGTATATGAAGAAGAATTAATTTAATTAAGAAAAGCATAAAGAATAAGGAGGCTTTTACAAATGAGAAAAATTACATATCGTGATGCTATAAGAGAAGCACTGCAGGAAGAAATGAGAGCTGATGAAAAAGTTATAGTATTTGGTGAAGATGTTGCCGATCCGTTTGGCGGTTCTTTCAAAGTTACTAAGGGCTTATCAACAGAGTTCGGTACAGATAGAGTTAGAAACACACCTATAGCAGAAGCAGTAATTGCAGGAGCTGCTGTCGGAGCTGCTATTGCAGGCTACAGACCTGTTCCTGAGATTATGTATATGGATTTCACAGGCTGCTGCTTTGATGCTATCGTAAACCAGGCTGCTAAAATCAGATACATGTCAGGCGGACAGGTTCAGGCACCTATCACATTCAGAACACAGCAGGGAGCAGGCAGATCTTCTGCGGCGCAGCACGCACAGAGCTGGGAAGCTATATACGCGCATATCCCGGGACTTAAGATTGTTATTCCTTCAACACCGTATGATGTTAAGGGCCTGCTGAAAACAGCGATTAGAGATAATGACCCGGTTATGTTTATTGAACATAAAATGCTTTACGGAATAAAAGGTGAAGTCCCTGAAGAAGAGTATACAATTCCATTTGGACAGGCGAAGGTTGTTAAAGAGGGAACAGATGTTACTATATTAGCATATTCAAGAATGGTGCAGATGGCGTTAGATGCAGCTAAGAAGCTTGAAAAAGATGGAATTTCTGCAGAGGTAATTGACCTCAGAACTATAGTTCCGCTCGACAAGGAAACCATAATCAAATCTCTTAAGAAGACTGAAAGACTTGCTATTGCACAGGAAGCGGTTGAAAGATGCGGCTTTGCATCAGAGCTGGCTACATTTGCTATGGAAGAAGCTTTTGACTATCTGGATGCTCCGGTTAAGAGAATAGCTGCAAAGAATACACCGGTAGCTTTTGCGCCGGCACTGGAGGATTTCATTATTCCTAATACTGATGATATTTATAACGGTGTAAAATCAATGTTTTAGTGAAAGGCGGGGTGCAAAATGGCTAATTTTATAAACATGCCCAGACTTGGACTGACTATGACAGAAGGTGTCATTACAAAATGGGTTAAAGGTGTGGGTGACCATGTGGAAAAAGGTGAAATCATTGCAGAAATCGAGTCGGATAAGTCAGTGGTACCTTTTGAATCACCTGAATCAGGAACTATATTAAAACTGCTCGCAGAAGAGACCGATACGCTTGATATATATGAACCTATAGCTATTATAGGTGAAGCCGGTGAAAATATAGATGGTATGGAAGCAGGGAAAACAGCAGAAGCTGCGGCCTCAGAGGAGGTACCGCAGGAAGCGGAAGCAGCTCCTGCAGCAGCTGCGGCAACTGCGCCTGCAGTAAGACAGGAGGGTAAGGTTTTTGCTTCTCCTGCAGCTAAGCGTGTGGCAAAAGAAAATGATATAGACATAGCGGATGTCCCGGTTCCGGCAGGCAAACCCAGAGTAACAAAAAAAGATGTATTGGAATATATCCAGAACAATCACATTAAGGCAACTCCTCTTGCAAAGAAACTTGCGGCAGAAAACGGCATTGATTTAAACAGCGTGGAAAAGGCTGCAGGCGAGAGAATTTACAGTACAGATCTTAAACTGTCAGCGGCTGCAGCAGAAGAAAAAGCTGTACCGGCAGGTATAGCCGAAGCGACGGCTGATGATGCAGACACTATTATTCCTGTTAAAGGAATGAGAAAAGTCATTGCAACAAGGATGAAAGAAAGCCTTGATATCGCAGCACATCTTACTACAGTTATAGATGTGGATATGACAAAGATTATTGAACTCAGAAAGTCTGTAATGGATAAAATTGTGGATCGTTACGGTGTCAAAATTTCATATAACGATATTATTCTTAAGTGCGTGGCAGCGGCAATTTCGGAATACCCTAGAGTTAATTGCGAATTCACAGCAAAAGAAATTATCGTAAAGAAAAAGATTAATTTAGGTATGGCTGTTGCAAACGGAGAAGGACTGGTTGTTCCTGTTATTAAAAACGCAGACAAGCTTTCTCTGGGACAGCTGGCAGCCGAGAGTAAAAGACTGACAAATAAAGTTAAGGACACAGGCCTGTCTCCTGAGGATATGTCAGGCGGAACTTTCACAGTATCCAATATGGGTATGTATGGAATAACAAGTTTCACATCAATTATTAACCAGCCTGAAAGCGCAATACTGTCTGTAGGCGGTTTGCAGAAGAGAACAGTGGTTATTGATGATGAAATTGCAATAAGACCGATGATGACTCTGACGGTTTCTTATGACCATAGAGCAATGGACGGGTCAATGTCAGCGATTTTCCTGAAAACACTGAAAGAAATAATGGAAGACCCATATAGAATAATGATTTAACAATTAAAGGAGAACGAAAATGGCAAAATACATAAACATGCCCAGGTTAGGCTTGACTATGGAAGAAGGAGTCATTACAAGCTGGGTGAAAAAAGAAGGAGACCATGTAGAGAAAGGTGATATTATCGCAGAAATTGAGTCGGATAAATCAGTTGTACCTTTTGAGTCTCCAGAGTCAGGTACAATTTTAAAGCTGCTGGCGGAGGAATCAGACACACTTGATATTTATGAGCCTATAGCTATTATAGGCGAGCCGGGCGAAAATATTGATGATCTGGCAGACAGCAGCGCTGAAGAAGCTGCTGACAAACCTGCTGCTGAAGAAAACAAAACAGAAACAGGCGATACAGACTATGATGTTGCGGTTATCGGTGCAGGTCCGGGAGGATATGTTGCTGCAATTAAAGCTGCACAGCTTGGCAAGAAAGTATGCATAGCAGAAAAAGAACATTTTGGCGGAACCTGCCTGAATGTAGGCTGCATACCTACAAAAGCATTGCTTAAGAGCGCTGAAATGTTTAATGAGGTAAAAGAGGCTGCAGCTTATGGTGTGGCAGGTGTGGACACTGCTGCATTGAAGATTAATCTCGATGATGTTCAGAAAAGAAAGCAGCAGGTGGTAGGAACTCTGGTTAACGGTGTTGAAGGCCTGCTTAGAAAGAACGGTGTGACTGTAAAAAAAGGCGCGGCAGAATTTATGGATGCCAACACTATTAAAGTGGGAGATGAAACCATAAAGGCTGCTAATATAATTATTGCAGCAGGTTCAGCCCCTAAAATGCTGCCGGTGGATATAAGCAGTGAAATGCCTGTATATACAAGCACAGAAATTCTTGACATGACAGAAGCACCTAAGAAGATAGCTGTTATAGGCGGAGGCGTTATAGGTGTGGAACTGGCATATTTCCTTGCAAACATCGGTGTTGAGGTTACTATTGTTGAATTCCTTGACAGAATACTTCCAATGGTAGATAAAGAAATAACGGATCTTATTGAGAAGCAGTTTGCAGAAATGGGCATTAAGATTAATACTTCCGCAAAGGTTACAGCAATTGAAAAAGACGGAGTCGCTTTTGAGAAAGCAGGAGAAAATTGCAAGGCGGAATGTGACGCAGTGCTTATGGCAGTAGGCAGAAGACCGTATACTGAAGGTCTTAAACTTGAAAATGCGGGAGTACATGTTGAACGCGGTGCAGTTGTGACTGACGATACAATGGCGACAAATGTTAAGAATATCTATGCTATAGGTGATATTAACGGCAAAGTGATGCTTGCGCATACAGCGTCTATGGAAGGTATTGTTGCTGTAGAAAACATTTGCGGACACAGCTCAAAAATGGATTACAGCAAAATCCCAAGCGCAATATATATAAAGCCGGAAGTTGCTTCAATAGGACTGACAGAAGAACAGGCAAAAGAAAAGTACGGCAAGATTAAAGTCGGCAAATTCCCTATGATGGCTAACGGAAAAGCCCTTATTGAAGGAGAAACGCGCGGACTTGTCAAGATTATTACAGATGAAAAGCATCTTGAGATTGTAGGAGCGCATTTCTACTGCATCCATGCAACAGATATGATTGCGGAAATGAGTGTGGCTATGAATCTTGAATGCACGGCTGACGAATTGGTAAAAATGATACATCCGCATCCGACAGTATCAGAAGTTGTTCATGAAGCGGCGCACGCTGCAGAAAGCAAGGCTATACATTGCTGATGAGGAGATAAGTAAGAGATGATTTATATAAGGAATAATTCTAATGACCCATTTTACAATTTGGCTTTTGAAGAATATTTCTTTAAGTTGGAAACAATAGATGATGCTGTTCTGCTGTTATGGCAGAACAGCCCGTCTGTGATAATTGGGAGATACCAGAATACTATTGAAGAAATAAACGAAGATTTCATAGATGAAAATAATATAAACGTTGTAAGAAGAAATACCGGAGGCGGAGCTGTATATCATGATTATGGAAATCTGAATTATTCCTTTATAGTGCCGTCTGAGGAGAAGAAAATAGATTTTGAAACCTTTACAAAGCCGGTTATAGACGCATTAAGAGAAATGGGAATAGAGGCCTCTCTTGCGGGTAGAAACGACCTGGTTGTAGAGGGTAAAAAGTTTTCAGGAAATGCACAGTATACGTATAATGGCAAACTTTTGCATCACGGGACACTTCTTTTTGATGCGGATCTCAGTACCTTGGACAAAGCGCTTAAGATGAAAAAAGGAAAGATTGAGTCAAAAAGCATTAAATCAGTAAGAAGCAAGGTGACAAATCTAAAGCCGTACTTCAACGAAGATGCTGATGTTAATCAGTTTAAGGAAAAGCTTTTGGAGCATTTTTATAAAGCTGAAAATCTTAAAGAGTACAAAGTAACTGCGGAAGACAGAAAGAACATAGAAACTCTGGCTGATGAAAAGTACAGAACATGGAAATGGACTTATGGGGAATCCCCGAAGTGTAACGTTGTTCGAGGAAGCAGATTTAACAGCGGTTATATAGAATTTCGTTTCCAGATAGAAAAGGGGTTAATTGTTAATGCATATATTTACGGTGACTTCTTTAGCGGAAAAAATGCCTACGAATTGCTTGATAAATTTAAAGGCATTGAATATAAACGAGAAGCGATTGAAAAGTCGTTGAAAAATGTTGACCTTAGGGCATATCTTGGAGATGTCTCACTGGAAGAACTGATAAATACTATATGCTAGATAAAACAGGAGAAAATAAATGACAGCAATTTTAGAAAAAGATAAAAAATATAATATTCACTCATGGAGTGCTCAGGGTGCGCTTAACCCGCTTGTAGTAGACAAGGCAGAGGGCATCTATTTCTGGACAGAAGATGGCAGAAAATTTGCAGATATGTCATCCCAGCTTGTTAATTCAAATTTAGGTCACGGAAACAAGGCTATAGTTGACGCCATATGCGAACAGGCTAAGAAAATTCCTTTCATGGGACCTGCTTTCGCTATGGATTGCAGAGCAGACGCTGCTGAAGCTGTTGTCGAAGCTTCAGGCTTAAAAGGCGCAAAGGTATTCTTCACAAACGCAGGTGCAGAATCAAACGAAAACGCTATTAAGATTGCAAGACAGTTCACAGGTAAGCAGAAAGTATTCTCACAGTACAGATGCTATCACGGTTCATCAGCAGGCGCTGGTATGCTGACAGGTGAACCCAGACATTTCTTCAACGAACCGGGCGGCCCTGGATTCGTTAAATATGACGGTCCTTATGCATACAGAGCACCTAAGGCCTGCAAATTTGCAAACGATGATGAAGTTGCAGATTTCTACCTTGAATTATTAGAAAACCAGATTCTTTACGAAGGACCTGAACAGATCGCAGGTATCTGGCTTGAATCAATCGTTGGTTCAAACGGTATCTTAATCGCTCCTGTTAAATGGTACAAAGGCGTAAGAGAATTATGTAACAAATACGATATCCTTATGGTTTGCGATGAAGTTATGGCAGGCTGGTACAGAACAGGTAAATGCTTTGCATTCCAGAACTTCGGTTATGAACCTGACATCATCACATTTGCTAAAGGTGTAACCTGCGGTTATGTTCCTCTTGGCGGTGTTATCGTAAGCGAAAAGATTGCTAAGTTCTTCGACGAAACTTCAATCGGCTGCGGACTTACTTACTCAGCTCATCCAATGGGATGCGCAGCAGCAGTCGCTACACTTGCTGAATACAAGAAGCTCAACATTGAAGAACACGTTGCAAAAGTCGGCAAGGTATTAGCTGATATCGAAGACGGTTATGTTGATGCTCACCCTTGCGTTGGTCAGGTAAGACATATCGGATTATTCTCAGCAATCGAACTTGTAAAGGATAAGGAAACAAGAGAACCATTAGTACCTTTCGGAAAAGACCCTGAAGGCTATATGAAGAAGATACTCGGAATGCTGGTTGCAGAAGGCTTCTGGACATATTCACACGAGAATATGATTATCGTAGCTCCTCCACTAATCATCACTGAAGACGAAATCGTTGAAAACATGAAGATTATGGACAAGGTATTAACAGAAGTTGACAAGTGGATCTAATATAATCAGAGTAATTTAATAGAGTGGCAATCGCCACTCTATTTTTTTATCTCTTTGATTATCTCTTTAAATCGAGGTATGGACTTTTTAATGACATCAGGTGAGATGCAGTATGCAAGTCTGACATATCCCGGTCCACCAAAGGACGAACCCGGTACAACCACCATCATATGCTCCTTGCATATATTTATAAATTCTGCTTCGTCAACCGGAGTCTTAACCCACAGATAAAATGCTCCGTCAGGCTTAACACATTCATAGCCTGCATCTGTAAGACCGTTGTAAAGCATATCTCTGTTTTTGCCGTAAAACTCAATGTCAGCCTGTTCATCAAGGCATTTTGCAACAGCAAGCTGCACCAGTGACGGCGCATTTACAAAGCCTGAAATTCTCGTTGCCGTAACAATACCGTCAAACAGATCATTATAATCATCTGCTTCATCAGGTATAACCACATACCCTATCCTCTCTCCCGGAAGCGACAGTGATTTACTGAAGGAGTATCCCACGATAGTATTATGATAATACTTTGTAAGATACGGAACCTCTATATCACTGTCATACACAAGTTCTCTGTACGGCTCATCTGCTATAAGGTAGATAGAAGTGCCGTATTCAGTTTCTTTATTTTTAAGAGTCTTTGCTATAGCAATTATGGACTCCTCAGTGTAGACAACGCCTGTAGGGTTGTTTGGAGTATTGACTATAACCGCCTTGGTTCTTGGTGACAGAGCCTTTTCGAGGCCTGCTATATCAGGCTGGAAAGTCGGAGGGTTTGCCGGAATTTCAACAAGAACTCCGTCATAGTTTGCAGTATATGCTCTGTACTCTCCAAAAAAAGGTGCAAATACCACAACCTCATCACCGGGATCAAGCAGTGTTTTGAGAGTAGCATTAATGCCTCCTGCAGCGCCTACGGACATAACTATATTCTTAACTCCAAAGTCTGTGCCGAATCTTTTGTTTATTGAAGCTGCTATTTCAGCTCTCACGCTCTCGTATCCGCCGTTGTTCATATATCCGTGGACATATACCGGTTCTTCCTCATTTAACACGCTTATAACGGCGTTTTTGAAGCTCTCAGGCGGCGGCAGATTTGGATTGCCCAGGCTGAAATCACATACATTCTCTGCGCCGTATCTGTCAGCCATTATCTTGCCCTCCTCAAACAGAGCTCTTATGGCTGAACCTCCCTCTATCTGCGCTTTCATTTTTTTTGAAATCATAAGCTGTACCCTGCTTCAAAAGCTTTAATATTAAGCTCCTCGAAGCCTTTCTTAACGTTTTTTGTTATAATCTCTTTCCAGTCAATGCCGCTTACATTCATAGCCTTAACCAGCGCGCCCAGAAGTACAATATTCATTGCCTTGCCGTTACCCAGTTCACCTGCTATATCCGCAGCCTTAACTGTAAGAATATCGCATTTTGATGACAGCTCCTCTGTTATTCCCTCCGGATACCTGGCAGCACCCATAAGGATAGGAACTGACGGTATTTCAAAATCATTTATTACCATTTTGCCGTCAGGTCTGAGATATTCAATCCATCTCAGAGCTTCCATTTTTTCGAAAGCAACGACAACGTCGGCCTGTCCCCTGCCTACTATAGGAGAATAAACCTTGCTGCCGAATCTCACCTGAGTTGAAACATCTCCGCCTCTCTGGCTCATTCCATGAATTTCACTCATCTTAACATCATAGCCTGCACTCATCAGACCCTCTGATAAAATCTTGCTGGCAAGTATGGTTCCCTGACCGCCTACACCTACAAGTATAATACTTCTAACATCACTCATAGCCTACACCTCCTTAATTGCATCAAACGGGCATACCTGACTGCATACGCTGCAGCCTGTACAGCTTGCCGCATCAATAGTTACAGTTTCGCCTGTATAAATTGCAGGGCAGCCTGTTTTAGCGCACATACCGCATTTTTTGCACTTGTCCTGATCCACTGCACATTTTTTAGGGGCAAGGTCGTATTCAGCCTTGTCCTGCGCTGAGAATTTCTTGAGAACGCAAGGCCATTTTGTAATTATAACCGTAGGCTCTGTCTTTGCTATAGCCTCGTCAAGAGCCTTGTTAACCTCATCTAGTTTAAGAGGATTTACTATGTATATATTCTCGTCTTTGACTCCTATAGCCCTGCACAGCGCCGGAATATCAACCTCTGTGGTTTCCTCTCCCATAAGCGTGTAGCCTGTGCCCGGATTCTGCTGGTGACCTGTCATGCCTGTAATTCTGTTGTCAAGGATTACGGATACACTGTCTGATCTGTTATATACAGCATCTATCAGACTTGTAATACCTGAATGGAAGAATGTTGAATCTCCAAGACAGGCAACAACTTTAGTATCTGCGTGAGCCATTTTGTAGGCCTGCGCTGCTCCGTGACCTGTACTGATGGAGCCACCCATGCAGAAAGTTGTATCTATCGCATTGAGAGGCGCTGCAGAGCCTAAAGTATAACAGCCGATGTCTCCTGTTATCATTACGTTCTTTTTCTTTGAAAGAGCGTAGAAGAAGCCTCTGTGAGGACAGCCTGCACAAAGTGTAGGAGGTCTTGCAACCGCCGCCATTTCTGTTGTCAGGGTTTCTGCCTTGGTGCCGAAGAACGCTTCTCTGACGATGTCAGGATTAAGCTCTCCGTATTTAGGAACCTTGTCCTTGCCTGTGCAGTCAATGCCTGCTGCCTTGAGGCTGTTTTCGAGGTAAGGATCCATTTCCTCTATAACGTATACGGTATCTACTTTGGATGCAAATTCTCTGACAAGCTCCATAGGCATAGGGAATGTCATTCCCAACTTCAGATATGATGCGCTGTCACCGAAAACCTCTTTTGCATACTGGTATGAAATGCCGCTTGTAACAATACCGATTTTAGTATCATTGTATTCCGCTCTGTTTATATCGCAGTTGTTTGCATATTCGCTCATGGCTGCAAGCCTGTCCTCAAGGTCAACTCTTCTCACCTTGGCATTTGCAGGTGTTGAAACGAATTTTTTGATATTCTTCTGATACGGTATATAAGCTGCCTCGTGTCTGTCTGCAAGCTCTACTATGCCCTTGCTGTGACAGACTCTCGTTGTCATATGCAGAAGCACCGGTATATCAAATTTCTCTGACAGCTCAAGGCCAAGCTTTGTGAAGTCCTTAGCCTCCTGACTGTCTGACGGATTGAGCATCAGAAGTCTCGCTGCCGCCGCATAGTTTCTGTTGTCCTGTTCGTTCTGTGAGCTGTGCATTCCCGGATCGTCGGCCGATACTATAACCATACCGCCTGTTACTCCTGTGTATGCAAAGGTGAATATAGGGTCTGCGGCCACATTGACTCCGACATGCTTCATAGCCGCAAGAGATCTGACGCCTGCAACGGAAGCGCCTATTGCCGCCTCTACGGCAACTTTCTCGTTTGGAGCCCACTCTGAATATATATCCTGTTTATACTGAGGCATATTCTCAAGTATTTCTGTACTAGGTGTTCCAGGATAAGCTGAAGCAAATACAAGGCCGCCTTCCCATGCGCCTCTTGCAACCGCTTCATTTCCTGTCATAATTGCTTTCATTGTAATCCCTCCAGTCCTTGTTTTACAATCAATTATATACTAAAAAAGGCCTTCTGACAAGAAGGCCTGAAACTGCTGTCTTTAAAAGTATCTGAATACACCCTTGACCTTGCCCAGTATTGTAACATCATTTACAATGATAGGGCTCATTGAAGGATTTTCGGGCTGCAGCCTGATGTGATCTCCCTCGTTATAGAAAGTTTTCACTGTAGCTTCACTCTCAAAGCCGTCAATCATGGCAACAACTATATCTCCGTTTTTGACATCGTGGTTCTCCTCAACCAGTATATAGTCGCCGTCAAATATTCCTGCCTCAATCATACTGTCTCCTCTGACAGTAAGCATAAAATTGGTACCCTTGCCCATAAATCTGGCAGGAAGCGGGAAAGTATCCTCTACATTCTCCTCTGCAAGAATAGGTGTGCCTGCAGCTACTCTGCCTACCATAGGAATATCAACTATGTCAGTTCTCTCTGCATACCGGCTCTTCTCCTTTGGATCTGAAACCACCATAAGCGCTCTCGGTTTTGAAGGATCCTTGACTAAAAGTCCCTGTCTGACAAGGCTCTCGATATCCTTGTGTACTGTAGATGTGGATTTAATCTCAAGATTGTCACAAATCTCACGCACAGTCGGCGGATAGCCTTTGGTACGAATCTGGGTTTTCATATATTCAAGAATCTTCTGTTCACGTTCTTTGATGTTTGCCATTGTTCACCCTCCTTACTGATGTTAAGTATATATTATCACATAACACCGGTAAAGTAAACAGATGTTCAGAACTTTTTAATTTATTTGTTTACGAGAAGTTTTTTGATGCCCTGCTCAAGTCCCGACAGCGTAAGAGGAAACATCGGGAAAACCTCTCCGATCTGAGCCAGAGTAGTACGTCCGTAAACGTATTCCCAGTCCCCCTTTGGAACAGGATTAAGCCATATCTGTTTTTTGTATCTTCTCTTGAATTTGTTGAGCCATACTATGCCGGGCTCATCATTGTAAAGACCTATTACTGAGTTACCGCCCTTTCTTGACAGTTCAGACGGCGCCATACACGCATCTCCCACAAATATAACCTTGTAGTCGCTGTCAAGGTTTCTAAGCACCCAGTCGGTGTCAACCCATTCGTTTCTCTTGCACTTAGGGGTTGTATAAAGCTGATCGTATATGCAGTTATGGAAATAGTACACCTTGAGGTCCTTGAAATGATTTGCTTTTCTTATGGCCTGGAACAGCTTGTTGCACAGTCTGCTGTACATAAGCATTGATCCGTCAGAGTCAATAAGCAGCAGTACCTTTACAGTGTTTTTTCTCGGTCTTTCAAATACCAGCTTGAGTCTGCCCGCATTGTCCGATGTTTCATCAATGGTTGCATCTATATCAAGCTCTGTCTTTGGAGCGTCGATTTTTGATGAATACTGACGCAGCTTCCTGAATGCCATCTGGAACTGACGTATATCTAAAATAGTGTCATCTCTGAAGTCAGAGAAATGTCTGTCACCTGCAACCTGAACAGCGTTCTTGTGTCTGCTTTCGCCGCCGGTTCTGATGCCTCTTTCGTGGTATCCGCTGTTACCCATAGTGGACGTACCGCCTGTACCTATCCAGTAGTTACCGCCGTCGTGTCTTTCTTTTTGTTCTTCGATACGTTCGTGAAATATCCTTACAAGCTCATCAAAGTCACGCAGGAAATCATCGAGCATAGTCTTGTCATTGATATCCTTGACCTTAACGTCCTCGCTGAGCCACTTCCAGAATTCCTCCGGAAGATCCTCCTGGGCAGCCACGTCTTTGAAATATTCCGCAAAGACCATATCAAATTTATCGTATTCTGTTTCGGATTTAATCAGAACGCTTCTGCAGAGCTGATAGAATTTCATAAGCGAGCCCTGCGCAAGACCCTTGTCCAGAGCCTCAATCAGCAGCATCCATTCGTTTATGGTAACATCGACACCTCTTGCCCTTAACAGGTAAAAAAAGTCTAAAAACACATTACCACCTCTTTAATGAATAACCTTTCTCTTTGATTTCACGCATTACTTCTATATCTTCGTTTTTCTTGAGAAGCACGCCTACATACGGAATTTCGTCTACTATCTTCTTGATGTCAACTCCGCTTATAATCAGGGCCTGTATCCAGTCTAAAAGCTCTGATGTTGACGGTTTTTTCTGAAGCTCGTTCATATCTCTTAATGAGTAGAATGCTTCCATTGCCTGCTCAACAAGCTTCTTGTCTATATCGCCGTAGTGAGCGTGAACGATTTCTGTCATCTTGTCCTTGTCTGGGAATTCGATATAGTGGAATATACATCTTCTTAAAAATGCGTCCGGAAGTTCTTTCTCTGCATTTGATGTGATAATAACTATAGGCCTTGTCTTTGTCTTGATTGTTTCTTTGGTTTCGTTGATGTAGAATTCCATCTTGTCAAGCTCCCACAGCAGGTCGTTAGGGAACTCAAGGTCGGCCTTGTCGATTTCGTCTATCAGAAGTACGCACTGTTTTTCTGATGTGAAAGCTTCGCCCAGCTTGCCTAATCTGATGTACTGCTTGATATCTCCTACATTGCCCTCGCCAAACTGGCTGTCGTAAAGTCTCTGCACTGTATCATACAGGTACAGACCGTCCTGAGCCTTGGTTGTGGATTTGATACTCCAGATAATAAGCTCCATACCAAGTGACTCTGCTATTGCTTCTGCAAGCATTGTTTTGCCTGTGCCCGGTTCTCCCTTGATAAGCAAAGGCTTCTGCAGTGCCATTGCAACGTTTACTGAATTTAAAAGTTCTTCTCCAGCTATATATTTGCTGCTTCCTTCAAATTTGTTCATATTTCCTCCTAAAATCATATCTGAAGTGCTGCTTATCGTATGTTCAGATCAGCACTTAAAAATCACTAATGCACTATTAATCTGTTGAATATATATTTGCACACTAATCTATATAGTATACCACATTATCGAAGAAAACACCACAGGTTTTCAGCATTAAGACCGGTCGCTACATTACATTAAGCGCGCGTTCTCTGAGGATACGTTCCTCTTCGTTTTCGGGCTCGTCAAGCACTATGCCGTGCGCTCTTTTTTTCTTGGTGTCAGGCTCTACGCATACGAAGGTAATAAAGCCCTCAACATTCTGTCCCTCATCTATCTCGCAGCAGGCTCTTACGTGTACCATCATACTTGTTGTTCCTGTTTTAACTATACGTCCGTATATAGTCAGAATATCGCCTTTCTGAACGGGCTTTTTGAAAGTGAAGCCGTGAACATTGACACACAGAATATCCTGAGGTCTGCCGTGCTCTGCCGCAGCCGTAACAAAGCCTGCTTCTACAAGCCACTCTGCAGTTCTGCCTGCAAACAGCGTACCGTGATGGTTAAGGTCCTCTGATTTAATTAAATGTGAAATCTTGAATTCTTTCATTTGTGAGCCTCCTTTTAGTTCATATATATTTATTTGATTTTAAACATCATTTGTTAAGAAATTTTAGTGCATTTCTACCTATAATTCAATGCTGAATTGATAAGTATACAATATATTTCGGCACTGTAAAAGGGAAGTCCCGAATTGCTGACTTCCCTCCTGTAATTTAAGCTGTTTGTCTATCCCAAAGCAGCAGTGATTTTAATTTCTCTGACAGTATCTTCATACGGTTCGACCGTAGAGGAAACAGCGTATCTGATGCTGTATTCTCCCGCCTTGTCAAATACATATGCTTTGGCCTGTTCATATGTAAGCTCTGTATATTCTGCGCTCTCAGGGGCCTTTATATACACTCTGAGCGTCTCTGTTCTGTCTGCGCCTGCCTGTTTTGCCGCAACGTTTTTAACTGCATCAGCTTCACCTACTGCAACAATTCTGTCCTTAGCTCCCGAAATAACAGGCTTGCTGCTGTCTACGACATTGATTTTAATTGTCTTGTAGGTTGTGCCGCTGTATTTGTCCTTTACCTTATACTGTACCTTGTAGGTTCCCTCTGATTTTGTTGAGAAGCTGCTCTTTACATATGTTCCTGTTTCTTCTGAGTATTTTGTAACCTTATTTACCTTGATTAAGTCAGTCAGATCCATATATGTATTAGGATCCTTGGCAGTCACATATTTTTTGAGACTGTATTTGCTGCCCACTTCAACTGTAAGCTGTTTCTTGCTGCTTACGGTTATTACAGGTTTTTTGATTATATAGTACGGGTTGTTGGGATTAGGGTCTGTAGGGTCCCAGTATTCCTTGCGGTCTGTAGATACCTTGATGCCCTCAGGCTTGCCCAAAGGTCCCGGCTTGCTGCTTCTGTATATTGTAACCTTGGTTCCCGCCTTGCAGTTGTCATATATCCATTTGGCGTCCATTACAGACATTCTGACGCAGCCGTGTGACGCGTGCTTGCCCAGCTTGTTGAATTCATCGGTCGGCTGTGATTTGTAGTTTCTCTGTTTGTTGTACTGTACCGAATGGAAAAGATAGTCGCCTGATATGGTTGTGCAGTACTGCGCATATACTCCAAAGAACATAACTCCCCACTGTCTTCTGCCTCCCATATAGTAGGTGCCTCTCGGGGTCTCTTTGCCGGGTTTTTTGAGGCCTGTGGAACACAGCATTGCTCTGATAGGCTTCCATTTGCCGCCGGATTTTTCGTAAACAGTCACTACGTTGCACTGTTCGTTGACTTTAACCCAGTATTTGCCGCTGTAGGAAGCTGCGTCTGCTGTAATGCTTCCCGAAACAACAAGGGTTATTATAAGCATTGATACGATAATTATTCTGAATGTTTTTCTGACTTTGCTCATTTCGTTCTCCTGTAGGTTTAATCTGTACTATATGATTTTATCACATTACGGCTTCATATCCAATGGTTTATGCTTCTAATTTATAAAATAAAACCGCTATCGCAAAATTAATAAACTGTACAACACCTCAAACGACCTTTCAGTGATATGATTTTACATTAATTGTAAAATTCTCAAAAAGAAAAAACGCCCAAAACCTTTTAAATTTCAACGTTTTCAGGCGTCTTGCATATGGAGCGGCATACCGGACTCGAACCGGCAATCCCCTGCTTGGGAAGCAGATGCCCTGCCATTAGGCCAATGCCGCATATCCATATCTATTATCTATCATTCATATTTCTTTGTCAATATAACATATTGCTTCCTTGTTCCGGTTATACCTGTAAAAGCAATACTTATTTCTTCTCCCGCGGCTCCCGAAAGCTGTCCTGCAATTCCCTCTTTGCTTCTAAGCTGCACATCTGCGGCCTTGTGAACACTCCCGTCATAATTCCAGTCTATGCTCCACATTCCTATAGCTTCTCTACCTTCTTCAAGTGAATTTATATACTCTCCCGCATCAATCTGAAACTCTCCAGCAGCGCTGTCATATCTGACCTTTATGTTATCAGGCAGCTCAGCCCTGTCATCTGCGCCTGTCATTACTTCAAATGAAGCCCTATCGCTGACAAGTCTCCGGGTGCCCATAGCGACAGCAAGACTGCCGCCGTCACAGGATATAAAGCGTCTGTTCATTTTGTGCGCTGCGGCCGCAAGGGTTCCTGAGCCTGCAAAAAAGTCAGCGCATATATCTCCCTCCCTTGAACAGCTCTCAAGTATTCTTTTGAGAAGCGCTTCCGGCTTCTGGGTTGCATATCCTGTCCTCTCAGCAGATGTCCTGCCCACCATATCTATATTCCATACGTCTTTCATATTAACCATGGTATACCAGCCGGTATCATCGCAGAATTCCTCTACGCCCTTGAAATGATACGGTTTAAAGCCTCTGTTGTATGACTTTTCTTTTTGGGGTTTGAAATAGTAATTTTTTGTCTTGCCGTAAAAAAGCAGCGTATCATGCTTCCTTGAGAAATGTCTTTTGCTGCTCCCGCCCGACTTATATGTCCATACAACTTCATTTACAAAATTGCCGTATCCGAAAATTTCATCAAGCAGGATTTTGATGTAGTGGGAAATATGCCAGTCAAGATGCACCCACAGGCATCCGTCCTTTGCAAGAAGCTCTTTCATGGCTGTAAGTCTTGAGCAGAGCATACGCAGATATTCAGCCTCTCCCTCTTCCCATTTGTCTGTATATGCGGGAATTGAAACATTCTCGTCTGTTGCAGGCATCTTAACTATCGCTTCGTATTTGATTTTGGTGAAAAACGGCGGGTCAACATATATAAGGTTTACCCTGCCTCTCATATCCATTGTTTCTATGAGGAATTTCATAAACTCAAGATTGTCGCCCTCGGCAACCATATTGCCGGTGTCACTTTCTCCATACTGATAAGAAGTGTCAAATACACCCGGTCTGCAGTTTTCGTATTCTTCCTGCGCCTGTTTTAAAATATCCGGTATCTTTGCAATTAAACTCATCTGCGTTTTTTTCCTTTTCTGTTCTGAGGCGGCAGCAATACGCTTATAAGGTCCTCTCTGCCTGCCTTAATCAGCGCTTTTTTGACAAGCTGATAGTTTTCGGGTCTGTTATAGTGTATCAGCGCCCTCTGCATTTTCTTCTCTTCCATATCCTTTGCAACATATACGCTTTCACCTGTAAACGGGTTCATTTCCGTATAGTACATACAGGTTGCAAGGGTTGCAGGCGTAGGATAAAAATCCTGCACCTGATCGGGCACAAAGCCGTACCTGTTTAAAAACTCCGCAAGCTCCACGGCATCTTTGAGGGTACTGCCCGGGTGCGATGATATGAGATACGGTATCAGATACTGTTTTTTGCCCAGTCTGTCGTTTTCTCTGAAATATTCCTTTGCAAATCTTGTAAACACGTCTATAGACGGCTTGTGCATATATGAAAGCACCTCAGGAGATGAATGTTCCGGAGCAACCTTGAGGGTGCCGCTGACATGATTTGCGCAAAGCTCTTTTATAAATGTCCTGTCCCTGTCTGCCATAAGATAGTCGTATCTGATGCCTGATCTTATGAATACTTTTTTGACCTTTGGAAGCGCCCTTACCTGTTTCAGCACGTCAAGGTAGTCGCTGTGGTCCACATAAAGCTCTCTGCATGGCTTAGGATAAAGACAGTCTCTGTTTTTGCACATACCTCTCTCAAGCTGTTTACTGCATGAGGGGTGTCTGAAGTTTGCCGTAGGACCTCCCACATCGTGAATATATCCCTTGAAGTCCTTTTTAGCTGTAAGTCTGCGGGCTTCGCTAACTATGGACTCTGCGCTTCTTGACCTTACCTCTCTGCCCTGGTGATATGTCAGCGCGCAGAAAGCGCAGCCTCCGAAGCAGCCTCTGCAGCTTACTATACTGAATTTGACTTCATTAAATCCGGGTATGCCGCCCTGCTTCTCATATACCGGGTGATACTCTCCCTCATAGGGAAGTTCGTATACGTGGTCGAGTTCTTCTCTTTCAAGGGGCATCTGCGGCATATTCTGAACTACATAGGTATTGCTGTCATATTGCTGCGCAAGCCTTTTGCCGCTTATGCAGTCGTTGTTTCTGTACTGCATTGCAAAGCTTTTACAGTATGCTTTTTTGTCGTCTCTTACCTCTTCAAATGACGGAATTATATCCACATCATCATCAGGCTCCGCGGTTTTAAAGCAGGTGCCTTTGATCCAGCATATATCCTTTGCCTCTATGCCGCTGTCAAGCGCCTCTGCTATCTCGATTATCGCTCTTTCACCCATACCGTATATGAGGAGGTCTGCTCTTGAGTCCATAAGTATTGAGCGTCTTACTCTGTCCTCCCAGTAGTCGTAATGCGCAAATCTCCTGAGGCTTGCTTCAAGTCCGCCGATTATGACAGGAACGTCTTTGTAGGCCTCTCTGGCTCTGTTGCTGTATACAATGACAGCTCTGTCGGGCCTTTTGCCTGCCTTGCCTCCGGGCGCATAGATGTCTGTTTTTCTTCTGTGTTTAAATACGGAAAAGTTGTTGACCATAGAGTCAACATTACCGCTGTTTATGAGATATGCAAGTCTGGGCCTGCCAAAGCGCCTGAAATCCTCGCATGATTTATAGTCGGGCTGCGCAAGTATCGCAACCCTGTAGCCGCAGCTTTCCAGCACTCTCGATATTATCGCGGTACCAAAAGAGTGGTGATCAACATATGCGTCGCCTGTAACAAGCACAAAGTCCGCCTGCTCCCAGCCTCTGTCTTTCATATCCTGTTTTGATATAGGTAAAAATGCCATAAATAAGTCCTTTCTGTGATTACATTATTTTAACACAGAAATGAGCGAAACGCCACGCATAAAATAACAAAGAACGGCATATGCCGTTAACATACACCGCTCCTGCTATACCACATTATTTTCAGTTTATTAATCCTCAGAGAATTTAAGTCCGCTTACCTTGTGACCCAGTATGGCCTCAAGTCTGTCCTGCTGTTCTTTGCGGGCAACATCATATCCGTACTGATAAAAGTCCAGCACGTCTGCGTCCTTGACTATTTCCTCCAGCGGACTTCCAATCTCAGACTTCCTGCTGTGGTTTTTGACAGCTATTGCAATCTGGCTGATTTCGTCGTCATTAAACAGGCCTGTGCCCTTAAGGAACACCTGTACCGGCTCATAGCCGGCTTCTGCATGTCCCGGCTGTTTGCCTGTTATTATCCTGCCGTAGTCGTGACACGCGCAGGCAGCCGCGGCAAGTATAGGATCAACTCCCCGTTTTTCGGCCATCATATACCCTATTTTGGCGCAGCTTGTTATATGCACTCTCTCCCAGTCGATAAAATGATCTCTTTCGGGAACCAGCTTCTCATATTTGTCAATTTCTTTTAAAAGCGCACTCTGAAGTCTAAGTATTTTTTTCATCAAAATCATCTCCCGTCTAAAGTATATCTCTATTATATACCGGCACCGGTCATTATCAATGTTTTATGCGTATTTTTCTCTTTCATACTCCGCCGGATCATTCATAATGTAACCTGTGAAGCCTTTCGCCCGGTTCTCTAAAGCTGCCGCGCTCATTTGCCCTCAGATATTCTATTAATTGTGAACTACTCCGGCTTATAGAAGTCGGAGCTTCCTGCTTCAACCACTACTGCGTTGGCTGCGGTATTACGCAACTCAATGTCTTACACAATGTCCACAGGCGTATA
>CAKQOW010000010.1 GCA_934256595.1 uncultured Clostridia bacterium | reverse complement strand
TTGCCGACATAACCGCTCTCCAGCGTAAAGCTCCCGCCCTGACTCCCATCAAGGAGGATATTCGTAATCTGACCGATTTCCTTGTCGTCGGTAACCGTCAAATGCATATTGTTAGTGGGCTTGAATGTACCTTCACCTTGAACCAACATCCTATATCCGTTCAGATTGACCGTATGCGATCCGCTGCCAATGTTCCATGTACCATCCGTAGCGGTATAATCGGCATACAGCTTCAATGTGCCGCCGTTTGTCAGCCAATAGGTGATGGCTTCATCCCATTTTTCATAGGTATTTCCATCCACCGAGGCTACGAATTTGCCGCTCGTGCCGCAGTATTTGCATGTCGCTATGCCAGTTGCTGCATCCGGTTCCATGTTCGGATGCAGGCATTTTACGACCTTGACGTTGTAGATAGACGCGTCCTGAAGTGTCGTTTCGTACTCCACATACGACCCATCCCCATTTTGGAAGGCATAGCCATCTGCAAGCAGTTCGCCAAGTTTAACCGGCTGGTGATTCTCTGCCCTAATCTCATTAAAGCTGCCGCCGCTCAATTTAGTCCTTTTCAGTTCGCCAAGTTGATTATTCCCGAACGTCAGTTTTCCGATCGTACCTGCCTTCGGCCCTACGATCACTGCGGCTTCCCGAACATTAGGGTTGTCTTTTTCTACGTTCGAGTCATCCGATATATTGATCGCGCTGATCGTACCGCCTTCCCACTCGCTCAGATCCAGCGTAGCTTTCACATCAACGGTGATTATGCCGCCATACATCGGAGGTTCATAACTGCCTTTGCCGATGATCTTCAAGGTGCAGGTCGTATAAGTCTCATTAGTATCTTTGCCCCCAACATCAAGCCATCCGCTTGTGATCTTGTGTCCATTCAGATCCAGCGTAACAATTTTACCATCTCCGGTAATAGCCGCTCTGGCTTGAGGAGTCGTGCCCAATTCAATATCCGCCAGCAGCGTGACAGTTGTGCCGTTTGTTGCATTGCGCATCGCTGACTTAAAGTCTGTGCCGTAGGTCACGGTATTGTCGCTCGCCGTGATCTTCACGGCCATCTGCGCCTCGCAGTTTTCGCAAACTCCTTCACTGTTCACATTCGTGTGCGCGCACCCGTTGCCGCAGCTCGTGCATTTCCCGTCCTTAAAATCGTTATGCGGGCAGACATAGCCGCAGGCGCAGACGTACTTCCCATCGCTATTCAGCTCAAACTCGTGCTTGGTATGCTCCACGACCACCAGAGCCATGTCATGCTCGGCGTAGTTATTTATGGTATACGCGTTCAAAAGGCCCTTGTCCACGGTCCACGTCTTAGTGTTCCCGTCATAGCTGCGCAGTCCGAACGCCGTACCCGCGGGCAGATAGTCCGACAGGGTTTTGTCCTCCGGGACCTCCAGACCGTAAACCAGCGTCGCGCCCGTTTCGAGCGTCAGAGCGCCGCCGCTTTCCAGCCTGATCGCGGGATAGGAGATGTTGGCCGCACTGCCTGTCGTATTGCTGCCGATCACGACCGCGGTTCCCTTTACCGTCACGCTGCCGCCTTGGATCCGGATGCCGTAGCTTCCCATGGAGGAGGTATGCCCCTGATCGAGCGTTCCGTTTTCCAGCGTCACGCTGCCGCCGGTGACGGTCAGCGGGATGAGGCCCCAGAGGTTAGGAGCCGCGCTGATGCTGGCCGACCATTGATTCCTGTTCAGGTCAATGGTAAGCGTGCCGCCCGTGACGGTGACGTTTTCCGACACATCCCGCGCCAGCGTCACCGTGCCGCCGCTGGCCGCTGCCGCGTTGACGGCTGCCTGCAGGGAGGCGTACACTGTCCCGTTGTACTCCGCCGACTTTCTTATACCGCAGACACAAGCTCCGTCCTCCCCGAAGGTGTGCTTCTCATCAGCGGAAGTCCAGCCACAACGATTGCAGCTTGTTTTGTGGGTCAGGCCGTCGGCGTTGGGGTAATACTGCATGTCATGAGATTTTGTCGCTATCGTTTTCCCACAGACGCAATAGCCGATGTGCTGACTTTCATCCTTGGAAGTCCACGTCAAGACGCTGTGCTCCTCGGTCCCTCCGTCAAAGCCGCACAGCTTGCAGGTCTTCGTGTGCGTACTGCTGTCCTCGGTGTACGTGTACTTCCACTCATGCTCGCTGCACTTGGTGACGGTAACGGAGGTGCCGTCGGTGTTGCCGGGATCGCACGCCGTGTTTTGGTCGTCCGTCTTGACGCACTTCATGCCCGGAGCGATTTTGACAGTCACTGTCCCTCTGGCATAGGCGCCATTTCCGATGGCATATGCGCCCTCGCCGCCCGACTTGGCCGTTACCGTGCCGCCGAAAATGTTCACCGCCATGGTGCTCTTGTACCCGTAGTTGGCGATCGAGCCGATACCGGCGCCGCAAAGCGGGCTGCCCGGCGCAAGTGGGTTGGACGTGCCCGTCGCTGTGATAACGCCGCCGTAGATGTTCAATGTAGTTTCATTGCCGTCCCGGGCGCTGTTGTCATAAATGCCAGCGTGGCCGGAGTCGGATTGACCGGAGCAGATCAGCGTGCCGGTGCCGCCGCTCTGTGCATAGATATTCAGAGTTGCCGGCTGTATATACTGGCCGTTCAGGGCAATGCCCTCGTTCAGCGTCACCGTCACTCCGTCGCAGAGGATCAGGTTAACGGTGCCGCGGACCTGAAGCGGGTCATTCGCTGTAATGTCGGTATTGGCGGCGAACCATGTATCTCCGCCCGCCAATGCGTCCGTGAAGCCCGCCTCCGTCAGCAGCGAGCAGTTTGCCTTTGTCTGCACCGTGCCATTTGCGTCTACATAGGAAAACTCGTTTGCGAGGCGCTTCGCGACGGTGGTATTGCCCACCACGCCGTTGTTGTTTTCACTGTATTTGGACTCGCTACCCCCAGACTCGAAGCGATAGCCGTTGACCAGCAGGGCCGCCGCTGTGCCGGCGGAGTTGTAGATGCTGCATCCGTCCGACACGCCGGTGGTATAGGTGCCGCCGGTAAGGGCCGCCGAGCCGTCCACGACCCACAGCGCGTAGGAGCCATTTCCGCGGATCGTGCCGCCGCTGACGTTCAGCGCTCCTTGATTGACATATATGCCCTGTTTTCCGGTGAGCGTGCCGCCCAGAATATTCGCCGTGCCGCCGTTCAAAAATATCGCGCAGTTCTTGTCTCTAATCATGGTGGTGCTAGGCCTGCTTTCATCGGTCGATGTGACCTCAATCGCAACGCCGCTCTCCACCGTCAGGGCGCCGCCTACATGGATCGCTTGACCGCCGTTGGGCTGCACGATCTTACCGCCGTTGGTGCTCTTATCCTGAACGGTCAGGCTGCTGCCGTCATTGATGTAAAATACAGCGTTCAGCGGGACAAAGTCGCTCGCCCCACCGGTCGTCTGGATCGTGTGTCCGTTCAGGTCCAGAGTAATATTGCCTCCTGTCAGCTGGATGCCGTAGTCATATTTTTTGGAGAGCGTCACATTCTTCAGCAGCTTCACCGTGGCGCTCACCGCCGTCTGTGCGGCGGTAAACGCCGCCTCAATGTCGGTGTACTGCGTGGTCGTGCCGTTGATGGTGACCTCCGCCACATTGCCCTCCGCCTGCACGGCAACATCGCCGACTGCAAGCGCACTCATCGGCATCATGGTCAGCGCCACTGCCAGTGATAAGATTATGGAAAAAATTCTTTTCGTTCGTAAACTCTTTCTTGTCAATTTCTTTCTCCTTCCATTGTTTGTATCTATGTCATCGAATCTGCCTTGTTCACAGGTATTTTCGTTACTCTATGAAATGCTCAGGCACCAGCCTAAGCTTCTTTGCCGCGGTTTTCGCCTCGCTTCTGCGGCTTACCCCCAGCTTGGTGAGGATGTGGCTCACATGGGTTTTGACCGTAGGCAATTTAATATCCATCATCTGCGCAATCTCTGCGTTGCTTTTGTCCGCGCAGATCAGCCGCAGCACCTGCATCACTTTTCACAGGTATAGCCGGTGTTACCCATTTTATGTTCGCAGAGCGCAAGATAGACCTTGCCGTTTTCATCCACACCTGTCACGCAGTCGGCAGCGTCAGCCTTGAAGTTGCTTGCATCGAGTGTCACGCCACTTTTCGGTTCTGCAATGGTCAGTGTGCTATTGTAATCAGGCTTTAAACCCTCATAAACATCTACATAAATAACTGCGCTATCAGTCAATGCGGCAGTGACATTAATCGGCAGCTGTCGTGCTTCGTTCACATGATAATTATTAGGAGCGTTGTCCTTAATCTGAGTGCTGCCGGAAATCGAAAGAGGCTGATTTGTAACCGATGTGCTGCTCATTTTAGAAGTATACATACCGCCGCCGTTACCTTTGGTCGACTTATTACCAGTGACCACGGTGCTGTTCAGTGTGATGCTTCCCGCTCCGCAGATACCGCCACCATTTCCTGCCGTTGCAGTATTTCCGGTTATATTACCGCCGTCCATGGTGAAGCTGCACTTCTCACCCACATACACGCCACCGCCGTCGGTGATGATGCCGCCGTACATATTGAATGTACCACCATTTACAGTTACACCTGTACTATTATTATTACCTTGAATTCTTCCTTTATTTGTGCAATCAGTAAGCGTCAGTGTAGCACCTGTTCCAACAGTTATACTGCCGCTGATTGTCTTACCATTAAGACAAAGTTTAACTTCTCCTGTCAGACTCCATTTTCCGCTGATTGTTACACTTTCTGTTAAATAGTAAGTGCCTTCATTAGGCAATTTATCTGTTTCAGTCCATGGCTGAAAATCTAAATCTGTACTATGACTATGACCATTTACATTTGTATTTCCACCACATATACAATGGCTATGTTCACTATTTGTACCTTGTCCGGATGTTTCACCGTCTGCAGCCCACACGCCTGCAGGCATCATACTCAGACATACTGCTATAGTAAGCAGTATACTAAATATCCTTTTTTTCATTTAGTCTAATTCCTCCTTAATCTGTGTAATTTAATATATATCAATCCCTGTTATCGGGTATCAGTCTATAAATTCTCCGGCACCAGTCTGAGTTTCTTGGCAGCAGTCTTTGCCTCACTTCTGCGTTTTACATCAAGCTTGCTCAGAATATGGCTTACATGAGTTTTAACTGTAGGCAATTTGATATCCATAATCTGGCCTATTTCCGCATTGCTTTTATCTGCGCAGATAAGATGTAAAATCTGCAGCTCCATCGGTGTAAGAGCTTCACCTAAAGCAAGACGCGTCTGAAGAAAATGCGGATAAAATGCCGCCTGCGCTCTCACATCTGTCATAAGTCTGCGGTACCATTTGCTGTCGTTTTCTGTACTCAGAGCCTCAAGAAGCGGTAAAACAGCAGTTCCGTAAACACTGACTGTCCTTATAAACTTGAATTCTTCCGCTGTTTTAAGAGCCTTGTTCAGAGAGTCTTTCCATTTATCTTCTTTTTTTCGATACAGCGCAATTGCTTTAAGTACATACAGATGAATACTGTCGATATGCTTCGCACAGTTCTCACAGTATAATTCCAGAGGAGAAAGTGTCATCAGGGCCGCGTCAGGCCTGCCGTCTGCAAGCTCTACCATAGCCTGTGTAAAATACTGATATCGCTTCATAACGTTTATGTGCATAGGATCACGCGGCGCTTTTTCTCTATACCATTCCTCCGCGCTGTCAAGGTCACCGCTGTGAAGCGAAATACGGCACAGCACAGCATCCATATTAGGCAGAAAACGCGTCTGTCTTTCTTCTTCAAATTGATCTCTCAAAGATCTGATTGTCCGGCAGGCTTCATCACTCTTGCCGTTTGCAAGCTGGCTTCTTGCAATCAGCCCGCCCACTGCAAATTCCATATCCGGTGTTCCCTTCTGCCTTATTTCATTTAAAGAAGGTATTAAAGACAGTACTCTTGCTGAAACATCTTCGCCCTTTTCAAATTTACTTTCGGCAATTGCACATTCTGCGAGGCCTACACCATCTTTTCGTAAAATTGCCTCCACAGGAATACGAATTGTTTTGTAGAGCAGATCGTCTTTTTTACTCCATATTGAAAAATCCTTGCCGCCGTTCATAATACTTGGAAGTGCGCTGGTAACCGAAAACGGCGGAAGTATAAGTTCTTTGTTTGTAAGCATATGAAATACTGCCGGAATTATATTTGTCAGATTGTCTACGCCTCGCTGCGGAAGCGAAATATCAAGCCATGCAATTCTGCCTCTTGCCTGTTTGCCTGCGGCGTCTTGCCTGCTGCAGCGATTTAAAAATTCCTGAAGCTCCTGATACCATTTTTCCGAGCCGGCATAGTCCATGGCTAAAGCGCAAAGCATGCTCATTCCCTGCATCAGCGAAGGTGAAGCTAATATTTCTTCTTCAGGCAGACTTCGATAATATTTTTCCATTTCGCTGTAATGACCCATTCCCGGGTGAAGCTCCGCATTACGCACCAGAAGTTCAGAAACTTTGGAATGATCATTGCCCTTGGTATAGCAGTCAAGAGCATGAGCATAATCTTCTTTAAGCTCATAATACAGACCGCCGCGGCCAAAAAGCGCTCTGCGTTTTTCTTCTGTATATTCCTGTTCAACTTTCCATAGAAGAAAGCTTCTGAACTGAGGCCAGAAACGAAAACGCTGCACATCATCATATAGAAGCATTGTTGTTTTGCGAAGCAGCCAGTCAAGTAACTTCCCTGCATGCGGATCGCCTGTTACCATTCTTGCCATTTCAAGATCAAAGCTCTCAAAAGGTGAAAGCTCCAGTAAAAATCTGCGCATAGGTAAATCAAAACGAAGAAATACTGCTTCCTCAAAATATGTATATACTTCCTGAAAAGCCTGAGCTGCAATTTCCATAGTGAAAGGTCTTCCGCCTGCCATAAGTCTTGCAGTAATCATTACGCCAAGAGGATATCCTATTGATTCCTTTAAAATACTGCGTATTTCACTGTCTGTCGCCTTAACATTATATGCTTCAAGCAGCTTCTGAATATCATCAAAGTCAAACAGCAAATCTTCTGCCTGCAGCACAGTCATAAGTCCTGTGTATCTGAAAGCCATCAGATATCCCGGCGGTACTCCTCGTGAAAGCAGTACAAAACGACGTTCCGGCTCTGAACGTATAAGTTCGCACAGAAGCTGTCCGTCAGACTCATCCTGCATAAACTGTAAATCATCAATAAGTAAAATATCCCATTTCTTTTTTGCAGAAACAGATGAAAAATCTGCTGTATCTGCATTAAGGCGAAGTATCTTTTTTCCTTGCAGTAATGCATCAGTTAATACTGTTTTGCCAAAGCCGCAAGGCGCGCTTAAAAAAAATATTCTTCCGTTTTTTATGAATTTATTAAACTTATCTGCTATTACAGGTTTAATTATAGTGTGTTCAGGCACAATAGCCTCCTTTTATCTCTTTATTGCATTCTAATATATTATAATCAGGTGCTTAAGTAATGTAAATCGTTCCAAAGTATGAGGGAATTTTAAAAAAAGCCCCGAAAAGAGCTTCTTAATTAAAAATTTTTATAAACCTATTATATTTTTTCTATTTTCTCTTTAGATAAACCTGTGTATTTAATAATTTTATCTATAGGTTCTTTATCGTTCTTCATGGCCCTAGCCATCTCAATCTTTTCTGCAGCTCTGCCAGAAGCCTCGCCCTCTGCAATACCTTCCTCTTTTGCTTCAGCAATCATATATTCCAATGTCACCAGTCTTTCCCTCCATTCAGGCGTGTTGTATTTCTGTACACGCTCATCAATACCTTCAATCAGTTCGCTTCCTACCTTGGTCGGGTCATTTATATATTCATAAAATGACCTCAGTTTCTCCGGCACCTTGTCCGGAGAGCATTTTGTGTTCAACAGTATTTTACTTGTCCCATCATTAAAATGCAAGTCATTCTTGCGAATATAGCTTTCTACGACATACATGGGCTCGCCAAGCCCCAGATAGTCGAATGTGCAAATGAATACCACATAGGTATTTTTAAGATCTTTGAATCTGCCACCTTTTTCAAGGCAGTCGGTATCCATGAGAGCCTGATAATATCTGCTTCTTTTTTCAAGATCATGCTTATTGGTTGTCTGCATTTCAATGTCAATCCATTTGTCTGCAGTTTTCACATATGCGTCAAACCTAACTCCTCGCATATCTTTTCCGAAATCAAGATATGCCTGCAGCGCTATCTCCAGCTCATCTTTTTCGTTTTTTTCATCAGGCGAAGAATTCTCTGACGCTGCTATTTTTACCTCGCCTATCTCCTCATCAGGAATTATGAGCTCTGCAATTCCTTTACAGATATCAGGATCTCTCATTACCAGAGCAAATATAAAATCATTTGTAAAAGGTTTAAAATCTTCCTTGTTTTGTGCTCTTTCATTCTGTTGTTTCTCTTCTGTCATTGTTTTTTCTCCTTTTATTTTTGTTTTCATAAATCGAAAAACGCACAATAAAAAACCGCTTAAGCTGAAACTTAATTCAGCCTAAACGGCTTATTTGTGCGTTTTCATAAATTTTCTATGCTACCATTTTACTACACCTTATTTTTACAGTCAATTCCTTTTTTATTTTTTTCTGTAATCTTTTTAATCCGTTGATATTTAAACGTTTGAAGCATTTCACTTGACAAAAAACAAGATTTTAAATCAGTAAAATTTTTTTACCTAGTTCGATGAAATTCTTACAGGCAGTATCAGGTACTCGTATAGATTTCCCTCAATAGGCTTTACCAGAGCCGGCGTTATACTGGTATTAAGCTCTATTTTTACATACTCATCATCTATTACCTTGAGAGCGTCCAGCATATATTTTGAATTGAAGCCTATTTCAAGATCTTCACCTGTCTTTTCCATTATTATTTCTTCTTTAACATTACCTTCTTCTGATTTTGAAGTAAGAGTAAGCAGGTTGTTTTTGATATTAATTCTGATAAGATTGTTTTTACCTTCCTTTGCAAGAAGTGAAGCTCTTTCTATACTTTCAATAAGCTCGCCTCTGCTGATAGTAACAGTAGTGCTGCAGCTCTTAGGCAGTATATCTCTGTACTTAATAAATTCACCCTCAAGCAGTCTGAGTATTATATGTGTTGTGTCAACCTTAATGAACGCTTTTTTCTGTCCCAGTGATATTTTAATATCCTCTTCTCCGTCAGACTCAGATATTATCTTATTTATTTCATTTAATATTTTTGCGGAAATTATGATATTATTATTTTCGGCGTTTTTCATAAGCTCTCTGGTTACAGCCATTCTGAATCCGTCAAGAGCCACCATATTGATATAGTTTTCTTCTATTTCTATCAGAACACCTGTAAGCACTCCCTTTGATTCATCAATGGTTGCAGCAAATGATGTTCTTGATATCATACTTTTGAATATCTCTCTGTCAAATGAAAGCTCGTTTAAATTTTCTTCTTCATCGCTCAGATTAGGAAATTCTTCTGATGAAAATCCTATAATCTTAAATTCGGATTTTGAAGTTTTTATCATTATGACATTGTTTTCTTCTTCCTCTATTAATATTTCTTCATTTGGAAGCTTTCTTACTATATCACCAAACAGCTTTGCAGGTATTACTACCGATCCTTCTTCTATTACGTTTACATCTATTGCCTTTTCGATGCTTAAATCAAGATCAGAGGCTGAAAGGATCAGACTGTTTCCTTCGGATTTCAAAAGTATACCTTTTAAAACAGGTATTGTTGTTCTTGTGCTTACCGCTTTTGAAACGATATTTAATGCTTTTGACAGTTTCTGCTGACTGCAAGTGAATTTCATTTTTTTCCTCCAAAATTCTATTATTCTTATTAATATATATTAGTAGTAATAGTAGTAGGGGCTGTGGATTTGTGGATAAGTACTCAAAAGCCCTGTAAATTCAATAAAAATTATTATTAAATTTCTGTTAATAATATGTTTTTTTATGTATTTTTATATGTGGAAAACTATTCTTCGTTGATTATCGTGATGAGCTCGTTTACAATCTGCCTGGTTTCATCATTGAATTTAATCTCATCTCTTATTTTTTCATAGGCGTGAAGAACTGTTGTATGATCTCTGCCTCCGAAGTATTCTCCTATCTTAGGAAATGAAAGCTCTGTCATTTCTCTGCAAAGATACATTGCTATCTGCCTTGGGAAAGCTATTGCTCTTACGCGCTTGGAGCTTTCCATATCGGCAAGCTTGAGATTGAATTTTTTGCAGACCTTTTTTTTGATAAGATCCGGGGTAATTCCCGAATCAGGATTTGAAAGTATATCCTTTAGTGTATCCTTTGCAAATTTTATGTTTATATCCTCGCCCATCAGTGTTGAAAAGCTTATTATTCTGTTTAAAGCTCCTTCAAGCTCTCTGACGTTGAACTTGATTTTTTCGGCAATCAGGCTTATTACCTCCTGAACGTCATCGTTTAGCTTAATGCCTTCAAGCTCTGCTTTTCGCTGGAGTATTGCAACTCTTGTTTCATAGTCGGGAGCCTGTATGTCCGCTATGATGTTCCATTCAAAACGTGAACGAAGTCTTTCATCAAGATTTACAAGCTTGTTTGGCGCTCTGTCGCTTGATATTATTATCTGACGGTTGTTTTCGTAAAGAGCGTTAAAGGTATGGAAAAGCTCTATTTCCGTTGAGTCCTTACCCTCTATAAACTGTATGTCGTCTATGAGAAGCACGTCCTGATTTCTGTATTTCTCTTTGAATTCCTTTGTCTTTTTCTTATTGTTCTTGGTATCTCTGATAGCGTCTATCAGTTCATTTGTAAACATTTCCGAGGAAACATAAAGAACTTTGAGATCCGGGTGATGCTGCATTATGTAGCAGCCTATGGCGTGCATAAGATGTGTCTTGCCAAGACCCGAGCCTCCGTATATAAAGAGGGGGTTGTAGGCCTTTGACGGCGACTCTGCAACGGCAACAGCCGCAGCGTGCGCATATTTGTTGTGATCTCCCACTACAAAGGTATCAAATGTATATCTCGGATTGAAATAGAATTCCTCTGTATATTCTTTGTTTTCTTTTTTTGGTTTAGGTGTATCTGTAGGTATATTAAAAGAAACCTTGAGAGGTTCGCCGAATACTTCCTGTATGTTGTTTTCAAGAAGTTTGAGGTATCTTTCATTTATTACCTTTACAAGAAGAGCGTTAAAAACTTCAAAGTATATTATCTTGTTTGTTTCGTCTACGGAATTAAAAACCAGAGGCTTAAACCATGTGTCATAGCTTATAGGTGTTAAATCCGCTTTGATTTTTTCAAGTGTCTTGTTCCATTTTTCCAATTGTTTCTTGTTGTCCATTTTCACATCTCCAAAATTACTGTATATATAATATCAAAAAAGTTATCCACAGACAATTGCTTTTTTAAATAAACTGAAAAAACTTATTTCAGGGTATTTATACACAGGTTGTGGAAAAAGTTGTGAACATTATCAACATTTAAATCTCAACGGGTTTAAAGTTAATAAAAAGTAATTTATGAACAAATACGTTGACATCGCCTGTCTTTGAATATATAATATATAAGCGTATCTATGCCTTTGGAATTTAGATGGCATAAAATAAAATTTTCAATTCAGGAGGAAAATAACAATGAAACAGACTTATCAGCCTAAAAAAAGACAGAGAAAAAAGGAACACGGATTCAGAAAAAGAATGAAGACTAAGAACGGTAGAAACGTACTTAAGAGAAGAAGAGCAAGAGGAAGAAAAGTTTTATCAGCATAATAAAGCTTTAAAATTATTTATTTAAAGGGCGTTTGTTTGATGCTAAAAAAAGATGTTTTAAGAGGAGCTAAGAATTTTAATAGCGTTTACAAAAAAGGCAGATCTGTCGGTGACAGATATATTGTACTTTTTTATAAAAAGAACGGTCTTCCTTACAACAGAACTGCATTTCTGGCAAGCAAAAAGGTCGGAAACAGTGTAGCAAGAAACAGAGCAGCCAGATTAATGAGAGAAAGCTGCAGACAGATAAAAGATAATTTCGATACGGGATATGACATTATATTTATAGCCAGAAACACTATTAACGGCAGGAAATGTCAGGAAGTATTGAAGTCAATGAAGTCTGCTGCCAGAAGATCCGGAATTATAAAAAAATGAAAACATTTTTAATTTTTTTAATAAGGGGATATCAGAGATTTATATCGCCTTTATTTTCTGCCAGATGCAGATTTTATCCGACCTGTTCGGTATATTTCATTCAGGCGCTGGAGAAATACGGATTTTTTAAAGGAAGCTTTCTCGGAACTAAAAGAATTCTCAAATGTCACCCTTTTAGTCCCGGAGGCTATGACCCTTTAAAATAACGGAGGAATTTAATGGGAGTAATTGCAAAACCGATAGGTGAACTATTACAATTAATTTACGATTTTGTCGGAGTATATGGTATTGCTATTATTATACTTACAATAATAGTTAAAGGATGCCTTTATCCTCTCTACGCGATGCAGACAAAGAGCACGGCATCAATGACAGATATACAGCCCAAGGTAAGAGAAATCCAGAAAAAATATGCAAACGATCAGCAGATGATGAATCTGAAGATGCAGGAGCTCTACAAGGAAGAAAAATTCAATCCTATGGCGGGCTGTCTTCCGATGCTTATTCAGTTCCCTATAATTATGGGACTGTTTGCACTGCTTAGAGATCCGCTGAAATTTATGGGTACTGACAACGACATTCTATTTGCGGTACACGATGCGTTTTTATGGATGACTGACCTTACCCAGCCGGACAAATGGATACTTCCGCTTGCTGCAGGTGTGGCAACATTTATATCATTTACAATGACTCAGGCTCTTACGGGAGGAAACGCCGCAGGAGGAGCTGCCGCTCAGACAAATGCAATGATGAAGGGTATGAAGTACATATTCCCTGTAATGATTGTATGGATGGCAAGAACATATCCTGCAGGCTTATCAATCTACTGGTTCGTAAGCCAGATAATCCAGATTTTCATCAATCTGCGTTTAAACTCCATCAGAAAAAAGATAAGAGCAGACAAAGAAAATAAAAAGAAAAGAAAATAGTACGTTACTATTTTACCGGAGGAAAAATTAATATGGACTTTTCAGAAAAATGGGGAACAGATATTGACGAAGCTGTGAAACTGGCTTTGGCAGATCTGAAACTTACTATAGATGAAGTCGATGTCACAGTACTGGAAGAACCGTCAAGGGGATTCTTTGGAATAGGCTCAAAGCTTGCAAAGGTAAGAGTTGAACCTAAAAAGAAAGCTGAACCGGTTAAAAAAGAAGAAACAAAAAAAGAAATCAAAAAAGAAGTTAAACAGGAAGCTGTAAAAGAGGTTAAAAAACCTGTTATAAAAGAAAAATTCGAAGTAACACAGAGACCTGATAATTTAGTGGACATCGAAGATTGTGAAGCTCTGACTTTCCTTAGAAACGTGGCAGAGCAGATGAATTTAAAACTGGACATAAAAGCTCAGGGTAACGATGACAGTCTTTATCTTGATATAACCGGTAATGATTCAGGAACCATTATAGGTAAAAGAGGACAGACTTTAGATTCAATACAGTATCTCACAAGTCTTGTAGTAAACAAAAACAAAGAAAAATATATCCGCGTTATAGTTGATGCAGAAAACTACAGGGCAAAGAGAGAAAAAACTTTAGAGCAGCTTGCAAACAGATTAGCTGACAAGGTTATAAAGACAAGGAAGAGTGTCAGACTTGAACCTATGAATCCGTATGAGAGAAAGGTTATTCATGCAACTCTTCAGAGTAACCCGGGTATAATTACCAGAAGTGAGGGCGAAGAGCCGTACAGAAGGGTTATAATTGAACTTAAACGTTAAAAATGGCCCGCATATTTGCGGGCTTTAATCTTTTTTCGGGAGAAATTCAAAATGGAAGAAACTATTGCTGCTATTGCAACAGCCTACGGTGAGGGCGGAATAGGAATAATTAGAATAAGCGGTGAAAACGCTCTTGATATTTTAAATCAGGTATTTGTTCCTTTTAAAGAAAACAAAATAAAAGAAAGAAGACTTACATACGGCCACATCAAAGATAAAGATGAAATTATAGATGAGGTAATGGCAGTATATATGAAAGCTCCCCATACTTACACCAGAGAAGATGTGGTGGAGATAAACTGTCACGGCAGCATAGTATCTTTAAGAAAAACCCTTGCGCTGGTGCTTGCAAAGGGAGCGAGAATTGCAGAGCCAGGCGAATTTACAAAACGCGCATTTTTAAACGGCAGACTTGATCTGTCACAGGCGGAGGCAGTAATAGATTTAATTAAGGCCAGAACAGACAAAAGCTTTGATGTTGCGCTGAAGCAGCTTGACGGAAGCTTTTCAGATGAAATCAAAAGCATAAGAAAGGCTCTTGTTGATATTCTTGTAAACGTTACGGTAAACATTGATTATCCTGATGAGGACATAGAGCATCTTACCTACAGTAAATTAAAAGATGATTTACAGGCAGTCAAAGCTTCTCTGGAAAAAATAATAAGCACTGCAGACAGAGGCAAAATAATTAAAGAAGGGCTTAACGTGGCCATAATAGGCAGACCAAATGTAGGCAAGTCCTCTCTTATGAATGCGCTGCTCAAAGAAACAAGAGCTATAGTTACCGAGATACCGGGAACTACCAGAGATACAATACAGGAGCAGATGAGCATCAGAGGTATTCCGCTGCTTCTGACAGATACGGCGGGAATAAGAGAGACTGATGATACAATCGAAAAAATAGGAATAGAAAAAAGCAAGGAGTCCTTTAACAGAGCGGACCTTGTAATATTTATAATTGACGGATCGGAAAAAATATCAGAGGAAGACAAGACTCTGATGGAATATGTTGATAATCGTCCATGCATAACCCTTATAAACAAAACAGATAAGGGCATAGCTGCAGATGAAAAAGAAATAAAGAAAAAAATACCTCAGGCTCAGATAATATATACATCTGTGCTTAACAGCGAGGGAATTACAGAAATAGAAGAAGCTATTGAAAATATAGTATACGGAGGACAGGCAAAGCAGCAGGACAGCCTTATGGTTACAAACGTCAGACACGAGGAGCTTTTGAGGCAGGCAGACTCTGCCGTAAATGATGCTCTCGAAATGACGGATATGATGCAGCCGCTGGAATTTATTGAAGTTGATATTAACAGAAGCTATGAGCTTCTTGGAGAAATAATCGGAGAGACAGTTGCAGACGACATTATAAATGAAGTCTTTGCGAGATTCTGTCTCGGTAAATAGGAGATTATAATGGAAAAAATCTTTATGGGAGAATACGATATAATTGTTGTGGGAGCAGGCCATGCAGGCTGTGAGGCCGGACTTGCGGCAGCGAGAATGGGCAACAGAACGCTGGTGCTTTCTATAAATCTTGAGGCAGTTGCGATGATGGCGTGCAATCCATCAATAGGCGGCACAGGCAAGGGCCATCTTGTCAGAGAAATAGATGCTCTCGGCGGAGAAATGGGCAAAAACATAGACAAGACGTTTATACAGAGCAAGATGCTCAACACTGCAAAGGGACAGGCGGTGTATTCTCTCAGAGCGCAGGCAGACAAGCACAAGTATCATCAGGAAATGAAAAAAACTCTTGAGGCTCAGGAAAATCTTGAACTCAAGCAGGCAGAGGTTGTAAGCCTTGAGATTGAAGACGGCAGAGTATGCGGCGTTTTAACAAGAACAAATATATTGTACAGGGCAAAGGCGGTAATTCTGGCAACAGGAACATTTCTTGCCGGCAAAATCTTTATAGGTTCCGCAGCTTATTCAAGCGGGCCCAACGGACTTGCGCCGTCAGTTGAGCTTGCAGAGAATTTAAGAGAGCTTGGACTTCCCATGAGAAGATTTAAAACAGGTACTCCTGCGAGAGCTCTGGCAAAGAGCCTTGACTATTCGAAAATGGCAGAGCAGAAAGGCGATGAAAAAATTCAGCCTTTCTCATTTATGAATGACAATATAGACAAGGATCAGATTTCATGCTGGCTTACATATACCAACAAGGAAACTCACGATATAATCAGAGCCAACTTTTCAAGGTCGGCCTTATTCGGAGGACAGATAGAGGGTATAGGTCCCAGATACTGTCCGTCGATAGAGGATAAGGTGAACAGATTTAAAGACAAGGAAAGACACCAGCTCTTTATAGAGCCGGAGGGACTTGATACAGAGGAAATGTATATACAGGGAATGTCATCGTCGCTTCCCGAAGATGTGCAGTATGATTTTTACAGAACAATTCCGGGACTTGAAAATTTAGAAATAGCAAGACCGGCATATGCTATAGAATATGACTGTATAGATCCGCTGGATATAAAATTGAATCTTGAAAACAGACACATAAAAAATCTTTTCTGCGCCGGACAGTTCAACGGTAGCTCAGGATATGAGGAGGCTGCGGCTCAGGGGCTGATGGCGGGAATTAACGCATCACTGTTAATAAATGGTAAAGAACCGTTTATACTTGACAGATCCGAGGCTTATATTGGCGTTCTAATCGACGATTTAGTGACCAAAGGTACTATGGAGCCTTACAGAATTATGACCAGCAGAGCGGAATACAGGCTGCTTCTGAGACAGGACAATGCAGATTTAAGATTGACAGAGCGTTCTTACAGGATAGGATTGGCAACACAGGAACGATTTGATAAAGTTATAAGTAAAAAGAAATCAGTCGAAGAAGAAAGAGAAAGATTAAAAAACACCAAGGTTGTACCTGCAGAGATAAATCCGCTTCTGGAGCAGTGGGGGACTACAAAGGTAGAGGGAAGCATCAGTCTGCTGGAGATTCTCAAAAGACCTCAGGTTTCCTATGAGGGACTTGCAGCAGTGGATAAATCGAGACCTGCCCTTGCGCAGCATATAGTGGATCATCTGGAAGTGCAGATTAAATACGAGGGCTATATCAGAAAGCAGCTTCAACAGATTGAAAAATTCAAAAGACTTGAGGATAAGAAATTAAACGAGAATATCGACTATTCACAGATAGAGGGACTTAGAATTGAGGCAAAGGAAAAGCTGGAAAAATTCAGACCTCTTTCAATAGGACAGGCATCGAGAATTTCAGGCGTATCACCGGCCGATATAAATGTACTTTTAATATATCTTGAAAAACACAGAAGGAGAAACAATGGAGCTTCTAACTAAAATTCTGAAAGAATATAATATTGAGCTTACAGACAAACAGATAAGTCAGTATGCTGAATATATGGAGCAGATACTTGAATATAATCAGCATATAAATCTGACATCTATTACGGACAGAGATGAATTCATAAAAAAGCATTATGTGGATTCAATCCTGGGCGCGCTCAACGATGAATTTCAGGCAGGTGAGACAATAATAGATGTGGGAACCGGCGCGGGATTTCCGGGAGTTCCCCTTGCAATACTGTTTCCGGAAAAGGAATTTGTACTCCTTGACTCACTTAACAAAAGACTCAAAATAGTAAATGAGATATGTCGCAGCGCAGATATAAATAACGTCAGAGTGCTTCATTCAAGAGCGGAAGATGCAGGTAAAAACAAGGAATACAGAGAGCAGTTTGATATATGTATATCAAGAGCTGTTGCAGACTTATCTGTACTTTCAGAGCTTTGCCTGCCCCTTGTCAGAGAGGGCGGATACTTCCTTTCCTACAAAGGTCCTAACTATGAGGAAGAACTTGCCGGCGCAAAGAAAGCAATCAGAACTGTGGGAGGCAAAACTGCAAGGATTGAAAGCATAGGCAGCGCCGATACTGAATTTAATCATAATATAATATTTATTGAAAAAATAAAAAACACGCCGGCGCAATATCCGAGAAAAGCGGGAACGCCATCGAAAAACCCTATTAAATAGCGAAAACAGGGTTCTTTTGTTGTACGAAAAATATTTTATTTCCCTCACAGTATGATAATATCTAATAAAAGATATACTGAAGAAAAGTCAGGGGGATAATATGATTACAAGAAAAGTAAGCGATGTTTCCATAAGTTTAATAAAAGCAAATCCGGGTCAGCCCAGAAAAATTTTTGAAGAAGAGGATCTTCTGGAGCTTAAAAATTCAATACAGGAATATGGTGTGCTGCAGCCTATAATATTAAAAAAGAACAGAGACGGTACATACGGAATAATAGCAGGAGAGAGAAGATTCAGAGCGGCAAGCCTTGCAGGACTTGAAAAAATACCTGCGGTAATTAAGAATGCAGATGAAAAAGACGCGGCATTTATCGCTCTTGTCGAAAACATACAGAGAGAAAACCTAAGCTATATAGAGGAGGCCTACGCATACCGCAATCTCATAGACGAATACAATCTGTCGCAGGGGGAGATTGCTCAGAGAGTGGGGAAAACACAGTCGACTATATCCAACAAGATAAGAATACTGAGTCTGCCTGCCGACATACAAAAGGCGCTGCTTGAAAACAAGCTGACAGAAAGACACGCAAGGGCGCTGCTCAAAATACAGGATGCAGAGCTTCAGAGGCAGGTGCTCAAAAGAATAATCACATATAATCTGAATGTGAGGCAGAGTGAAAGGCTTGTGGATGAGGCGCTTAAAAAAAGAGAAGCCGGCAGAAATAAAAGAAACAGAAAGAGCTGTATGAACTATAAGATATATGTAAACTCAATAAAAAAGCTGTTTACCCAGATTTCAGAAATAGAAAAGGACGCGCAGCTTCTTCAGGAGGAAAAAGAAGATTTTGTTGAAGTAAAAATACTTATTCCAAAGAAGGAAAAACAGGTTTTACAGAGAGTGGGAAGCTGATACAGGAAGAATGTTTCACGTGAAACTTTCGTGTAACAAATAAAATGTTTCACGTGAAACAAATATTACAGGGAGAAAAGATACTGTTAAAATCTTTTCTCTTTTTAAATTAAATAAATATATAAAATGAGTAGTAAAAAAATATGTATTAGTGTATAATGAATTGACAACGAAAAAAAGGAGGCTCAATTTTGGGTAAAGCGATAGCAATATTTAATCAGAAGGGCGGCGTAGGCAAAACAACTACGAATATCAATCTTGCCGCATGTCTGGCACTTAAAGGGAAAAAAGTACTTATTCTTGACATAGATCCTCAGGGAAACACAACCAGCGGTATCGGAATTTCAAAGAAAACACTTCAGGGAAGCACCTATGATATTCTGATAGAAAGCGATGTTGACCCAAGAGACTTTATAATCAATACCAGAGTAAAGGGTATGGATATAATACCTGCAAGCGTTGAACTGGCAGGCGCAGAGGTAGAGCTTGTAGCGCAGAAGGGCAGAGAAAAGCGTCTCAAAAAAGCAATAGACAAAATCAAAGACAACTATGACTATATATTTATAGACTGTCCTCCTTCACTTGGACTGCTTACAATCAATTCACTTACAGCAGTAGACAGTGTGCTGATACCTATTCAGTGCGAATTTTATGCGCTTGAGGGTGTGAGCCAGCTTATGAGCACTATAGAGCTTGTCAAAAAGAATATGAACCCTGATCTTAAAATACAGGGCGTAATACTGAGTATGTTTGACGGCAGAACAAACCTTTCAATACAGGTTGTTCAGGAAGTTAAAAAATACTTCAAGGATAAGGTATATGCAACAGTAATTCCGAGAAATATCAGACTTGCGGAAGCTCCAAGCTACGGAATGCCTATAACCGAATACGATCCAAGATCTACAGGCGCAGCGGCATATACTGAATTTGCAGAGGAATTTTTAGCTCTTGAGGAGGAAGAATAATATGGCAGCACCAAAGAAAAAGGGTCTTGGCAGAGGGCTTGAGGCTCTGTTTGAAGAAATATCTGTTGAAATCCCCGAAGAAAAAGAAACTGTGAAAGAGGATAAAAAAGCAGATAAAACAGATGCCGCGGGCGGCGTGCTGTATGTGGATATTAATGATATTAAGCCTAATGTGCATCAGCCCCGCAAAACCTTTGATGAGGATAAGCTTGAGGAGCTTGCATCATCAATAAAGGAGCACGGCATAATACAGCCTGTAGTTCTGCGCAGTACAGACGGCGGTTATGAAATTGTTGCAGGTGAGCGCAGATGGCGCGCTGCAAGAAAAGCCGGAATTAAAAAAATTCCTTGCGTTATCAGGGAGCTTACAGACGAGCAGAATATGCTTGTCGCTATAATTGAGAATATGCAGAGAGAGGACCTTAACCCGATAGAAGAGGCTGAGGGACTCAGCAGAATGATAGAGGTTTACGGACTTACTCAGGAGCAGGTTTCAAAGGGAGTAGGCAAGAGCAGACCGTATATCACTAATTCCCTCAGACTTCTCAAGCTTTCAGATGACGTGCGCGAGATGACAAGAGAGGGTAAGCTTACAGCAGGTCACGCGAGAGCGCTGGCCGGTATCAAGGATATAGAGAAGCAGAAGAAGCTGGCGCTAAAGACTGTAAAGGAAGGGCTTTCTGTACGCAGCATAGAGAAGCTGGCAGGAGAGCCGGACAAAAAGAAATCAAAGGTTAAGGCTGAGAAGAATGCAGATGTAATGCGGCTTGAAGCAGAGCTTAAAGATACTCTGGGAACAAAGGTTACTCTCAGCAGTACAGGCAGGAAAGGTAAAATCGAAATAGAATACTATTCAAGAGAGGAGCTTGAAAGACTGATAGAGCTGCTTAAATCCCTAGGTTAATATATGTAAATTAATGTAAAAAGAGAAGCTATAAAGGCTTCTCTTTAATATATTCGGTTATTTCATTTAACAGCCTTTGAGGGTCTATATTAAAAGCGCATTTGATGTCTGACCACTGTCTGTAATAAGGCTTTCTCTGCCTTGCCATTGCTCTTAAGGTTTCAAGACCGTATTTTTCGGAAAGCAGCTCTCCGTTCTTTTCAAGATCTATGGTCGGCTTCCGCAGATAAACTATTACGCCGTTTTGCTTCAGCAGATTGAAGTTGTCCGGATTTAATACGACGGTGCTGTCTGCAACTATAATCTTTCCCTTTTGTTTTCCCGCATTTGATATTATCTCTGTTTCACGGGAAACCAAATATTCTTCGCCTTTAGTTTCAAGAATATCGGATACGGACATTTCCTCCATACCCTCTATAACATTATTTACATCTATAACTGTTTTGCCTGTCAGCTTTCCAAGCTCCTCACCCATAACTGATTTACCGCAGCCGGGCATCCCTACGAGAACTATGTTTACAGTGTCAGTCAGAGCCTTGCTGTAAAAACGGTCTACAAGGTCATTGAAGTTTTCGCCCTCCGCCGCAAGTCTGCCTGTGAAAATCTGCTGTGCCTGCTGCACATCGCTTCCGCCCAGCATAAATCCCGCGCCCAGCGCCGCCTGAGCTATGAGCATAGGAAAACCGCCTGATGCTGGAAGCTCTTTTTTGATTGCAGCTGTTACAAGCTTTGTCTGCGCCGGATTATATATGACATCAAGTACTCCCGACAGTTTCGGGAATTTATCAAGGTCTGCAAGGCTGCTGTCGTTATCGGGGTACATTCCGACCGGTGTGGTGTTTACGATTATATCTATTTCCTCAAATGGTATGCTGTCATAGGTTACAGCCTGAAAGCCTGTGAAGTTTTCTATTTCACAGGGGTTAAGCTTAGAGGTAAGCTCCTTTGTCGCCGTCACTGCATTTTTGATGTTTCTTGATGCTATCACTATTTTGTCTGCGCCGCTGTGTCTTGCATAGGTTGACGCAGTTCTGCAGGTGCCGCCGCTTCCCATTACAAGTACAGTTTTACTTGCAAATGATATGCCGGCTTTTGAGGTCATATAGCTGAAACCGTAATAGTCTGTATTGGTGCCGCATAGCTTGTCGCCATTAAAATACAGTGTGTTTACAGCGCCTATTTCCTCTGCGGCAGGAGATATAACGTCACAGTATTTCATAACCTTTTGTTTGTAGGGTATTGTGACGCACAGGCCGCTGAAATCTCTTTTTCTGATGAATTTTTTAAATTCCCGTTCGTTCAGAGGCATAAGGGAAAACTCATACAGGCCGAACATTTTGTGTATATGATGAGAATAGCTGTGGCCCAGCGGGCTGCCGATAAGTCCGTACATATTAATTCCTCCCTGCCTTTAGTATCTGTATCTGTAAGGTAATATATTCTCAAGTGATTTCATAAGGTTTTCAAAATCCGCAGGTGTCAGAGCCTGAGGTCCGTCACACAGGGCTTCCTGAGGATTTGTGTGAACCTCAACCATAAGTCCGTCTGCGCCTGCCGCTGCTGCCGCAAGGCTCATCGGTATTACAAGGCTTCTTTTGCCTGTAGCGTGGCTTGGGTCGATGAATACCGGCAGATGTGTCATTTCTTTTAGAAGCGGTACTGCTGAAATGTCCAGAGTGTTCCTTGAGGCCGTTTCAAAGGTGCGGATTCCGCGTTCACAAAGTATTATGCGGGAGTTGCCGCAGGACATAATGTATTCTGCGCTCATAAGCAGGTCTGTAAGTGTTGCAGAGTAGCCTCTTTTGAGCATAACAGGTTTGCCTGAGCCTCCAAGCTCTTTGAGAAGCTCGAAGTTCTGCATATTGCGGGAGCCTACCTGCAGTATGTCAGCCTCTGCAAGAAGCGGAAGCTGGCGCGGGTCCATAATCTCTGTTATGACAGGCACGTTGTGTTTTTTCTTCTCATTTATAAGGTAGCGGGCTGCTTCCTCGCCCAGTCCCTGAAATGAGTACGGCGAGGAACGGGGCTTGAATATGCCGCCTCTTAATATGTGTGCGCCGCTTTGTATAACTATATCTGCAATATCCGAAAGCATTTTTTCGGACTCTATAGTGCAGGGTCCCGCAATGACCGTAAAGCTGCCGCCTCCGACAGAAACATCACCGACTGAAAAAACGGTATCTTCCGGGTGGGTGCTTCTGTCTGCAAGTCTGTAGGGACTGCTTATTCTCTGCACCCTGTCAACTATATCAAAGGAGCTGATTATACTTGTGTCCGCAGCCCATGTGTCACCGCTTAGAACAAGGACATTATCGGTCTGCTTTGCATATATATTTTTACCGGCAAGCAGAGATATTAAATCTGCTGTTTTTTCCGGGGCTGAATTTTTCTTTAGAATAATAAGCATTATTATCTCCAATCATTGTAAATCATATAAATTTTAACATAGTGGCAGATATTTGTAAACAGATGGAGGCTTAACAAAACCGCCTCCGGCAGCAGGGCGCAGAGGCGGTTTGTAAACAGGATTTGAGTATGTATCAGTCCTTGTCAGGTTTGATTTCATCGGCAAGTATTGATATTTTTTCATCAAGCGAATATGCGAAGTGTGATACATCGGCAATTCTGCTTGAGGCTTCACGCTGAGTTTTTTTAATCTGGTATTTGATGCTTTCGTGCTCGGAGCGCATAAGCTGCATATCGGCAAGCATATCGTCAATGGCTTCTGTGTTGAGCCTTACTTTGTCTGCCAGCTGATTGTGTGAAACCGTAAGCAGATGTATGTCGTGTCTGACATATTCAAACTGCTGATAGGTGTAGGCCTTGAACTCTTCAAGGGAGTCACTGAGTTTTTCGCTGAGCACATAAAGACTTGCGATGTCTTTTTTGTTGCCCGCTACATCGGTTTCAAGCTTGTCAACCTTGCCCTTGAGTTCAGCCACATCTTCTTTGAGTTCGGAAATCTCGACTTTTAGAACTGCAACGTCATTTTTAAGTTCAGCTACATCAGCTTTGAGAACTGTTACATCTTTTTTAAGTCCGGTGACATCTGTCTTAAGAACAGCAACATCGCTTTTGAGTTCTGCAACATCGGCTCTTATCTCACCGAGCTCAGCCTTTACTTCCGAAAAGTTTGTACGCATTTCCTGCATAAAGCTAACGAGCTCTTTGTTTAAATCCTGATTTGACATATGTGTTACCTCCTTTTGAACTATATATACTTTGAGTATATATAGTATAACTTATAATATATACAATTGCAACAGCTTAAATCTGCTTTAATTTTTACAAGTCCTGCAAAGATATGTATAAGCATTATATTTCTTGATTTAGCAGGGGGCGGCTAGTATAATAGATAAGACAGCATTAAAGAGGATATAATATATGATAAAAGACGGAATTTTAAATATAAACAAGCCTGCAGACTGGACAAGCCACGATGCAGTCAAGTTGCTGAGGCGAATTACAGGTCAGAAGCGTATCGGGCATACGGGGACACTGGACCCTATGGCTACGGGAGTTCTTCCGGTTTGCTTTGGTCCTGCCGCAAGAATTATGGAATATCTGGATCTTGATTTTAAGAAATACAGATGCAGTCTCAGGCTGGGCATTGAAACAGACACTCTTGATATATGGGGAGAAACCCTTAAAGAGAGCAGTTTTGACAAGGTTACCGAGCAGGATATTTATAAGGCCTTTGAGGAATTTGACGGGAATATAAGTCAGATACCGCCTAAATATTCGGCTATCAAGGTTGCAGGCAGGAAGCTTTATGATTATGCAAGAGCGGGCGAAGAGGTTGAAATCAAACCGAGGAATGTATATATAGATGAGCTTGAAATCGAGGAAATAAATCTTGAGGCAGGAGAAATAACCTTTACGGTTGTATGCTCCAAGGGCACATATATCAGGTCAATATGCAGAGATGTCGGTATTAACCTCGGCTGCGGAGCGGCTATGTGCGCTCTCGAAAGACTTGCAAGCGGCGTTTTTTCGGTGGAAGATGCAATTGACCTTGAGAGCCTGAGAACTGCAGCTGTTGAGGATATAGAGAAGCTGCTGTATCCGGCAGATTATCCGCTGGTTCATTTCGGACAGGGCATGGTGGACAGACACGGCGCCAAATGGTTTGTAAACGGCGGCTGGCTTGAGCTGCGCAGGGTGGATATCGGGAAACGCCCGGAATTTGAGAAAAAAGACAGAGAAAGCAAAATCCCTGTTAAGGATATTTACCGCAGGATGTATAATATATATGAAAGAGAAAACAGAAATTTTTTAGGGACTGCATATTATGATGAAGAAAAAAAGATGCTGGTTCCGGACAAAATATTTCAGAGGTAGTATTAATGAAAATATTCAACAGTTTGGAAGAAATAAAAGGAATAAGTCCTACAGTAGTTGCGCTGGGCAACTTCGACGGAGTACACAAGGGTCACAGATATCTCATAACAAGCGCAGTCAAAAAAGCGCAGGAACTGGGACTCAAAAGCGCGGTGTTTACATTCTCCAATCACCCCAGAAATCTGCTTGCAGGGCGCACTGTAGTTAAAAACATTCTCTACAACGGAGAAAAAGAAAGAATAATCGAAAGCCTCGGCGTGGATTATCTTTTCAATATAGAGTTTACATGGGATATCTGCAATATGAAGCCGGAAGAATTCATAGAGGAGCTGCTGGTAGATAAATTCCGTATGAAATATGCTTTCTGCGGCTTTAACTACAGCTTCGGTGCCAAAGCCGAGGGAAACCCTGACCTGCTCAGAAAAATAGGCAGAGAAAAAGGCTTTGAGCTTAATATGATGGAGCCGTTTGAAATAGGCGGTAATCTCGTAAGCAGCACATTCATACGCAGCCTCATAGAAACAGGACAGGTGGATAAATGCCGCAAGTATATGGGTGAGTATTACGAGATAAGCGGAGAGGTTGTGGTAGGCAACAGGCTGGGCAGAACCATAGGCTTTCCTACGTCAAACCTTGTTATAGACGAGAATATGGTGACGCCTCCAAACGGTGTATATATAACGTACTGCGTGTACAACGGAGTTAAATACCCGTCTGTTACAAATGTGGGAGTCAAGCCGACAATAGGCGAATACAAAAAGAACGTGGAGACCCATATATTTAACTTCAACAAAGAACTTTACGGCAAGGAAATATTGGTGCAGTTCATTAAGAAAACCAGAGATGAGAGGAAGTTCAAGAGCGTTGAGGAGCTCAGCGGCCAGATAAAGAAAGACTGCGAGAAAGCAAAAGCGTATCATAAAATAGAGGATTAATCAGGAAACTCCGCAAAGAAATCAGCGGAGTTTTAAAATGCACAGAAAAAGGAAGAAAAACACACTAAATAGGTGGATTTAAATTGACAAAACTTAGGGGGGGGGGTAGACTAAAAGAAGATATATACCTGTATATACAACAAATATATTAAAGAGGGAAGGAAGAAGAAAATGAAGAAAAAAATCTTTGCAATCATTCTGACGGTATGTATGATAATGACTATGATACCGATGAATGCGTTTGCAACGGGAACACTGCAGGAGAATAATAATAGCCAGCAGCAACTAATGGTGAATTTTTATGAGAAATCGGGAGAAGGATATAAATTTCTTTTTTCTAATACAAGTGCAAGTAACGATAGAAACTGGTGGGACTATGGGAAATCCGATCAAAATCTTTATATTAAAATAGTAGCTGGACAAAATACTGAATTTACGTATGGGCCTAGATTTAAATATAACAATGAAACTCTTGAATATGATTTGACAAAAGAAGATGGTTATTGGGTTTTAAAAACAAACGAACTGAATAATATAGAAAATTTTAGTGAATGCTTAGGAAGTTTGGAGTTCAAAATAAAAGGCTATAATGACTGTCAGGTGTTAATAACAATATATCATAATATTATGCCAAGATGCGATCTGACGAGCATTGCAAGCAGTACAACAGATAAAAACCTATATTGGATACCGTATGGTGAAGATAACAATACTCCATTGGTGAAAATTGATGTGAATGATAATGCTAAAGTCAAACTTGAAGAAGGATATGATAAAACTCAGATTTCTTCAAAAATTGAAATGTACAACGAAGATGAAATAGATGGATATATTGCAATAAAAAAAGACGATGCTTATTATGCTGTTACGGGTCTGCAGCAGGATATAAAGGGATATAGTAAAGAATTTATACAGGTAAATAATAATTTTCGTGATGTATATCATTTCTTTATAGAGTCGAGAAAAATCGGCAGTACAAATATAGAATTCAATTATGGAAATGAAAATGAGTTTACTTTACCTGTAAACGTGACAAAAAGCAGCATACAGTTTTATAAAGATGCAAATCTTAGCGATGAAAACTATGTGGAAACAATAAGATATGACACACTTAAAGACGGATATTTCTACATAGCTTTAAAGAATGAAGATGTAGCTGAAGTTAATGATGTTGAAATTGACTGGGGAAATGATTTTCAAAAGGTAAGCTGGAGCAGAGAAGGCTCGGCAATTAAAGTTAAAATACCGGCTGCAACAATGCTTACAAGAGAAAAAATCAGGTTAACTTTTGCTGATAACAGACAGAAGGAAAGATCAATAATTATACTTCCGACAGGCGTTGGAGAACACTCGGAATATTTTATAGATAAAACAGGTTTAAGGCTTGATGTCTGCAATGGCGACAGTGATTATATGGATATTGATGCTTCCAGATCCCCTGAAAACTATTATATGGAATTTGCATGGGATAAGGAACAGGGAGATAAATATACCCTGAATGTGACAGCAAGAGATGCGGCAGATAAAGAAAAAAAATTAACAGATGATGAAATAAATACACTCCTTACTAAAGGCACTGTAACTACTGAAGGAAACCAGAAAATATGCAGAATAACTCTTAATAAATATATTGGCTATGAAAATCAGACAATAGAGTTTACCGTTGCGGGCAGTACCGGGGAACTTCGCTCTGAGGTTACTTTATGGTATGGTCTTGAACTTGATCTTGATGAAGGTGTGGATTTAGCAAAGCCTTTAGATATGTCAGAAATCAAGAGCGAAAAAGATAACAGTGTATATCTTTTGAAAGAAGGAAATGGATGGAAAGCAGTGCCGTTTTTCGGAGAGATATCAAGATGGGGAGATACTAATGATAATAACGAGAAGCTTAGAGTAGGAAGAACTATTTCTCTGGATATTGCTGCAAAGAACGGCTATGTAATTAATAATGTAGAGAAAGTCTATGTAAATGGTAACAAAGAAAAAGTCAGACTTCCATATTGGCTTTTTACAAGCGCATTGTATAAAGTGGACGGTATGAATATAGAAAATAGCGATATATGGGGAACATATTCAAGAAGTGGAACTGAAACATGGTTTTCTGTTATTCAGCAGCTTGCAAAATATATTCCTAAAGGATATGAAAAAGGACCAAAAGAAATATACGATGCAAATCCGGGCAGTGATAAAACAAAAGACTTTTTTGCCAACTGTGACAAAAATGGTGTAACTGATAAACTTATTTTTGACGGAACGATGAATGTTTTCAATGTATATATTAACTGGAATGGAAAAGACAATGAAGTATATAGTTATGATCCTTGCAAAATACAAATAACTTCTTCTAAGGTTAATACAGATAAAGACATTGGCGCTACAGGCGATAAGGGACAGGATATCATAATTGGTCAAGATAACATTAATGATTTTTCAGCCTTTATAAACAGTTTAAAGAAGTATTTTGGAAAAGATAATAAAATAGAATATGGAATTAGGTTACACGCAGAAGAAGGATTGTTTGGAAACGGATATATAAATATATTTATTAAAATCAATGATGGAAAGGAATATAGACTTTTCTGGATGAAAGACGGAATTCCGGTACCTATGGATTTTGATTATGTTTATGAGAACGGTAGAATTATAGGATTAACGTTTGTTACAGGACATTTTTCCGATTATGTGCTCGCTTTAAATGAAGATGGAGGCACAACGCCGGGCGGCAGCACAACAGGCGGCGGAGCAGTTATGCCTCCTGCAGCAGACGAAGATGACGTAAAAACAACTACTGACAACACTACATCAGAAATAAAAACAAGTACCACAATTAAGGATACTAAGACTGAAACTGTTAAGAATGAACAGGGACAGGAAATCTCAAAGGTAACTGCAAAGGTATCAGAAAAGACAGCTAATAATCTCGTTGATGCGGCTGTTTCAAACAAGTCAGATACAGTGGAAATCACTGTTAAATCAAGTGACGGAAACAAGGCAGAACAGACTGAGGTTGAAATCCCTAAAAAAGCATTAGAGTCCATTGCAAAGGATACAGAAGCTGATTTAGTTATAAAAACTGACAACGGTCAGGTGATTTTAGACAACAGGACCCTTGAAACCATAGCAGCAGAAGCAGAGGGTGATACTGTAAGACTTGTTGTGAATGAAAATGCACAGCTTAAGGAAGAACAGAAACCTGCATCAGATGTTATAGGGGATAACGGTAAACTGTTCGACCTGAAAGCGGTTATCGGAGATAAAGTTCTCCACGACTTCAGGGGCGGCAAGGCGCACGTTACACTGCCAATGCCTGAGAAGCTTAAAGGTAAAGACGTTGTTGTTATCTATATCAATGACAAAGGTATCTGTGAGATATTAAATCATACTATGGAAACCATAGGAGCAGAGAAGTATATTAAATTCACAACCTCACACTTCTCAAACTTTGCAGTAGTAGAGAAAGCTGATGCAGAGAAAATCATAGATAAGCAGAATGCTGATAAGATAAACTCCTTAATCAGGGAAGCTGAATTTAAAGCAACCACTTCAAATACTTCAAAGAAGAATGTCAGGGTTAAGATTAGAGAGGCTAAGAGCTCAAACAGCCTGATTAAGGAAGCGAAGGCTATGGGATATACTGTTAAGTATAAATACTACAGGTCAGCAAAGAAATCTTCAAAGTACAAGGCTGTTAAGACAAAGACTTCAAACTCATTTATCAACACCAAAGGTAAGAAAGGTATCAAGTATTACTACAAGGCTAAGGTGCTTGTATATGACGGAAAGAAGCTTGTAGCTCAGACTGAGTTAAAACAGTGCAGCTATGGGGCAAGGACTTGGAATAAATAATTACCCTGAATAAGGTGCATTAATTAGGAGATTTAACAGAGTATATCTTAAAATATTAAAACAACTGAATTAAGGTGTTTGACAGGCAGTTCACTGTAATGGTGGATTGCCTGTTTTTTAGGTTCTCAACTTCAAAATACTATGAGGATTAAACGACTGCGAGAAAGGATGTAAAAAACAGGATTTATAATTGTGTTTTTTACATTGAATTGGGAAAATAAAATATTAATGCTAAAAAATAGAAAAAAATATGTTGACACACTATGTTTGTATTGGTAATATATAGCTAATCGGAATAAGGCCATATTCTTACATTTGTACAGTATTTAGTAAATTATGAAACAAAGAAAACAGAAAGGATTTAGTATGGCGGAGCTTAACAGAAAATATAAAGACAGCCTGCAAATAAAAAGTCAAGCATATTTTGATGAACATTGAAAATTTTATATAGGTTGAAAAACAGGCATCACAACAAGACCGCCAAAGTATGCCGGTCTGAGGAAAATTGTGAAGTATTGTTAATTCGACTCCGGAAGTGCAGAGAGATATTCTTTTACCTTTCCGTAGTACACACGTAAAAACTTATTGGCACCGGCGGTCATATAGACATAGTAAGGCTTGCCTTCGGCGCGCTTTTTGTCCATAAACCAATAGACCGCATCATCCGGTTTTGTTTTAATCAGGATGTCCATGATTTGGAATAAGGTCTTCCGCAGCACCGGTGAGCCATGTTTGGAAGCGTGTACACTTTTTTGGGAATGGTCTCCTGAATCATTTACGCCGGGATCAACGCCGGCAAATGCAGTAACAGCGCCTTTATGGGTGAAACGTGTCACATCACCGATTTCGGCCATAAGCTGAGGTCCTAAAGATGGACCGACACCTTTCATTGCCATGACAACTGGATATTCCGGCAGTTTAGAAGCTGTTTCATTCATAAGGGTACGCAACTGTTCAACGGTCTGTGAAGCAGTATTTACCTGTGCAATGGCCTGCCTGATGATACATTTGGTAAAGTTGTCCTTTGGAAGTACGGGAATCAGTTCCTTGGCTGTTCTGTAGATTTCTTCAGCTTTTGATTTGCTGAAGTTGTACTTCCTGCGGCTGCACCATCTCTGATAATGGTCTGTGAATGCATGCAGGGACATCTTGCGAACACAGTCCACATGCCAGTAAGTATCAAGAAAGTCCACCCATTTCTGACTGCCGTCGTCCCGGACGGGGCTGTCAAAATAAGTGTTGGCACCCGGATAGGTTTGGTCTGTGAGAGCAATCAGATTGTTCTTCATGGCAGTTTTATGCTTCATGTAGAAGTTAAGCTGACGGTTCATGATTTTAAGTTGGGAACGTAATTCATCCATAATAGTATACTGTTTCAAATTTTCCCAGCTGTCAAGAGTAAAGCGTGCGATTTTTACAGAATCCGCCTTATCTGTTTTGACTTTACGGAGAGGATTGCCCTGTCCCTGAAAGTTATTAATGATTTGAGGATTCACAGTGCTTACGAAAAATCCGGCCTGTGATAATTCACGGGCAACGGGTTCATAGTAGTGACCGGTGCATTCCATAACGATGCGTGTTTCGCCCTCAAGAGATTTCAGCTTGTTTGCCAGAGTTTGAAAATCTGCACAGCGATGTGGAATATCAAAAGGTCTCATAAGTAGTTTGCCACCGGGGCTGAGGACAGCCACTGTGCTTTTTCTCTTGGAAACATCAATACCTACTGCGTTCAAATTCATAAAAAATCACTCCTAATAATGAATTGCAATTGGTTAATACCAGTTTTACTCATTGCCTATTCAATCTACTGTGGTATGACACGAACGCACCTGAAAGGTGGCTCAACCTGCATAAAACGAATGCTGCGAATGAAGAGCTGGTTAGCAGACTGTCTTACGGGTGCGAAGCCCAGTGTGTTTTCCGCTATACCGATTGCTCTTAACATTCTAACAGCTTAAGCAACAAGATGGATAATTCCTTACTGGATGTAAGGGATATTAACCATAAATATATTGTAGTAGTGTGTTTCGTATGATTTTCAGTGAAAAGGATAAGCTTATAGAACTTTACAATGCAATATTCGATACAGACTATACGGAAGATGACAGCGTGGATATAACCACAATAGAGGATGTTATATTCAAGACTATGAAAAATGACATATCCTTTGTTATGGATGGTAAATTTGTACTGCTGATAGAGCACCAGTCAAGCAGCAATAACAATATGTGTTTAAGAGATCTGCTATATGCAGATGAGTTAATCAGGAGGATGATTGACCCTAAAGACCTGTACAAGGAAGCGCCGGTAAAAATACCCAATCCGAAATTTGTAGTACTCTATAATGGCGAACGATATATGCCGCCATTTGATGAAAAAAAGCTTTCAGACAACTTTTTGAATGAGGAGCCGGAATACTCTTTACAATTAAAGCTTGACGTATATAATATAAATATAGACGCGGGCAGTAAACTTCTTGAGAAAAGCCCTACTTTGAAGCAGTACAGTATGTTTGTCGAGAGGGTCAGGAGATACAGCAAAAACAAAGAAACTCTTAACGAGAGAGATATGGTGGAGATAATGGAGAGCTGTATTGAGGACGGAATACTGCCAGAGTTTCTAAGCAAGTACAGCAGGGAGGCGGTAGGAATGATGTTTAAGGAGCTGACACAGGAGGAAGCAAGGGAGATGTCTAGACAGGATGGATATGACCTTGGAATTGAGAAGGGTATCGAACAAGGAAGAAGTGAAGGTGAGGCTTCCGGAAGAACTGCGGAGAAATTGGAGATGGCGAAGATGATGAAATCCGATAATGAACCGATAGAGAAGATTTCAAAGTATACAGGTCTGTCTATAGAGGAGATAGAAAAACTTTAGCTGGCATTGATTGGGATATATTACCACTAGACAAAGCCGATGAAGTATGATAGTATAAATTGTTGTAATATACCTCAGCTTAGTTTTTTGAGAACTCCGACGGAAACTCAGTTGAAGGCGAATAAAGAAAAGGAGAATTATTATGATTACTAAAGAAATGAAATCACAGATTATGAAAGAATACGCAACAAAAGAAGGCGACACTGGTTCACCTGAGGTTCAGATTGCAGTATTAACTTACAGAATCAATGATTTAAACGAACATTTAAAGGTTCACAAAAAGGACCATCACTCAAGAAGAGGCCTGTTAAAGATGGTAGGTCAGAGAAGAAACCTTCTTAACTATCTCAAGGAAAAAGATCTTGAAAGATACAGAACTCTTATTGCTCGTTTAGGATTAAGAAAGTAATTAGAGAAAATTTAAGCGGGGGAATAATATTCCCCGTTTTTGTTTTATATTCTCATTAAAAAGTGAGAAAAGAATTCAAGCAGTCATATGTGGCTGCAATATGCTAATTTTAGAAATCAGATGCCAGAAGAGGTAAAAAGAAATTAACAGGAGGTAGTTGTTAATTATGGCAGAACAGTTATTAAGAAATCAGACATACAGAACTTTCAAAACTGCAGTCGGCGGAAGACTGCTGCAGATGGAGATCGGCAAAGTATGTGAACTTGCAAACGGACAGGTTATGGTAAGATACGGAGATACAGTTGTAAATGTTACAGCATGCGCTTCAAAAGAGCCAAGACCTGATATTGACTTTTTCCCGTTAAGCTGCGACTATGAAGAAAAAATGTATGCAGCAGGAAAAATCCCGGGAGGTTTCATCAAGAGAGAAGGCAGACCAAGCGAAAGAGCAGTTCTTAACTCAAGACTTATGGACAGACCTTTAAGACCTCTCTTCCCTAAAGGATTTTTCAATGATGTACAGGTTGTTGCAACAGTAATGAGCGTTGACCCTGACTGCTCACCTGAGATAGTTGCTATGATAGGCTCATCAGTTGCTCTTGCGATTTCCGATATTCCATGGGAAGGACCTACAGCATCAGTGCTTATCGGAATGGTAGACGGTGAATTTGTAGTAAATCCTACACTTGCACAGAGACAGGCAAGCACTCTGCATCTTGTTGTTTCCGGCACAAAAGAAGCAATAATGATGGTTGAGGCAGGCGCACAGGAAGTCCCTGAAGATGTAATCCTTGACGCTATAATGTTTGCTCACGAAGAAATCAAAAAAATAATAGTATTCATAGATGAAGTAATTGAAGAAATAGGCAAACCTAAAATGGCAGTAAATCTGTACAAGGTTCCCGAAGAAATCGACCAGGCTGTAAGAGAATATGCAGAAGGCAAAATGAGGACTGCAATACAGACCTATGACAAGATGGAAAGACTTGAAAATATGGATGCTGTAGAGGTTGAAACCAAAGAATACTTTGCTGAAACATATCCCGAAAACGAAAAGGATATTGCAAATGTTCTTTACAACATCACAAAGGAGCAGGTAAGAAGCCTTATTCTTGATGATGAAATCAGACCTGACAACAGAAAACATACAGAAATCAGACCTATCTGGTGTGAAACGGGAATCCTGCCGAGAACGCATGGTACAGGACTGTTCACAAGAGGACAGACTCAGGTACTGTCAGTAGTTACTCTCGGAGCATTGGGAGAAGCGCAGACTATTGACGGAATCACCGAAGAAGAAGAAAAAAGATATATGCACCACTATAACTTCCCTCCTTATTCAGTAGGGGAGGCAGGAAGAATGAAGAGTCCGGGAAGAAGAGAAATCGGACATGGAGCGCTTGCTGAGAGAGCTATAGTTCCCGTACTTCCTACAGAAGAAGACTTCCCTTATGCAATCAGGGTTGTATCTGAGGTTCTTTCATCAAACGGTTCAACTTCAATGGGGTCAACCTGCGGTTCATGCCTTGCGCTTATGGATGCGGGCGTACCTATCAGGAAGCCGGTTGCGGGTATTGCTATGGGACTTATCGAAAGAGTTGAAGAGGACGGCAGCTCAAAGATGGCAATTCTTTCAGACATACAGGGAATGGAGGACTTCCTCGGAGATATGGACTTCAAGGTTGCAGGTACGGCAGACGGCGTAACTGCAATCCAGATGGATATCAAGGTTCATGGCCTTTCAAGAGAAATCCTCGAAAAAGCGCTGTCGCAGGCAAAGGAAGGCAGAATGTTCATTATGAACAAAATGCTTGAGGTTATTCCTGCACCTAAGCCTGAACTTTCACCGTATGCGCCTAGAATCATATCGATGCAGATTGATCCTGACAAAATCAGAACAGTTATCGGGCCGGGAGGCAAGACTATCAACAAGATTATTGCCGACACAGGTGTTAAGATTGATATTGACGATACAGGCCTTATATATATTGCGGCGCCTGATATGGAAAGCGCAAACGCAGGTATGAGGGAAATCGAACTTCTCACAAAAGATGTAGAGGTTGGCGAGGTATACGAAGGCAAGGTTGTAAGAATTATGAACTTCGGAGCCTTCATTGAGATACTTCCGGGCAAGGAAGGTCTGCTTCACATTTCCAAGATGGCAAAAGAAAGAGTCGAAAAGGTTGAAGATGTTATGAATATCGGAGACATAGTAAAGGTTAAGGTTACCGAAATCGACAGTCAGGACAGAATAAATCTTTCAAGAAAAGAATTACTGTAATCAACAGGGAGTAGAAGCTCCTTTCAGAATCGGAATTTCAGCGTGGCAGTTTTAAGACTGCTGCGCTGTTTTTATAATAGGGAAAACATATTGCAATAAAAAAACTGATATAATAGCAGCGGATGTGGATTAATAATATATATCGGGAGTAATGGAATATGAACAAATCAGCGATTAACTTTATTTTTACAAAAGACGGATTTATTGCAGAAATAAAAGACCCCGTTAAAGCCGGTGAAACCGGTTTATTGTTCGAGAAAGACAGATATAAAGCATTATACAGAATGGGACTTGAAGATAAGACTGTTCATGCAAATCCTTCTGAAGAATTCCTGCACAGAGTTGCAGAAGCTTTTTTTGAAGAACTTACTGATATACCGGAACTGGAGCTTGCAAGAGAGAAAGTAAAGGTAAAACCTTCAGATGACATTACAGAAAAACTTCTTGGCATGACGCCGTTTGCACTGGGCGCGGAGTTTATAGACAGGCAGTGGATTAAAAAAATATTTAAGAAGCTTGAAAAAGTTTTTTCAGAGGAAATCGGTGAATACGAAGGCACAGTAAGTATGTATCTGACAGAAAAAAATCAGAACCTGAATGTGCCTGAACGTATATTTTTTCATCTGGTGGAAGCAAAGAACGATGAGTATCCGTTTGCATTTCTTGCCACATATGCTACAAGTGAGAAGCGGGGAAAAATAAGACACGTTCCGCTGAAATATGCGCTTACGGAGTATAAGGATGACAGGGCAAAACTTATAGAGCTCCTTTCGTGCCTTAACCGTGCGGCAGAGGTTTCGCCTCTGATAGAAAACCTTGTGTCTTCGGGAGAGATGTTTCATCCGCTTCATTTTACAAGCGATGAAGCATACGAATTTCTCAGGGAGATAGAGAAAATTGAAAAAGCAGGCATACTGTGCCGGATACCGAACTGGTGGAAAAAACAGTATTCTTCCCTTTCGATGAACATTACTCTGGGAGAAGAAAAAACGTCGATGCTGGGGCTTGAAACCATTATCTCCGTAAAACCGAATCTTTATGTAAACGGCGAAAATCTTACTGCAGAAGATATTAAAAACCTTCTTGAACAGACCGACGGCCTTGCAATGATAAAAGGCAGATGGGTAGAGGTAAACCACGCAAAGCTGGAGAAGCTTCTTGCCGAGATGGAAGAAATTCCGGAAGAAATCTCAATGCTTGAAGCGCTTCGGATGAACCTTGACGGAAGTAAAATCTCTCCGGACATAAACGGGATAATTTCCAACGGTAAATGGCTTTCCGGAATTATGAACAGGATTAAAAAGCCTGAAAAAATGAAAAACCCTGAAATTCCAAAGGAGTTCAGAGCCAGTCTGAGACCTTACCAGCAGACCGGATATGCATGGCTTAAATATATGGGAAGCATAGGTTTCGGAGCCTGCATTGCTGATGATATGGGTCTCGGAAAAACGGTACAGGTGCTTGCATACCTTGAAAAAATGCGTGAAGAAAAAAAGAATGCAAAGGTGATTCTTGTGGTGCCCGCCTCACTTCTTGCAAACTGGAAAAAAGAATCCGAAAAATTCACACCTGAGCTTGATATAAATATACTTCACGGAAGACCCGCAACTGAACTTAATGAGCAGCTTAAAAAAGAAAAAGCATTTCTTACAGTAACAACATACGGAATGGTTTCAAGACTTGAAGCTCTGAAGGACACAACATGGGACTGCATTATTCTGGATGAAGCACAGGCGATAAAAAATCCTGTAACAAAACAGACGAGAGAAATCAAAGCTCTTAAAGGAAAAATGAAAATTGCAATGACCGGAACTCCTATTGAGAACGATCTTACAAACCTCTGGTCGCTGTTTGACTTTTTAAACAAAGGTATGCTGGGAAGCTCAGGTGAGTTTAAGGAGTTCTGCAGAACTCTCGGGGATTCGCCGGATGGTTATGCAAGGCTCAAAAGCATAGTCGCGCCTTTTATGCTTAGACGTGTCAAAACAGATAAAAACATTATTTCCGACCTTCCTGAAAAAATCGAAAAAATTGATTATACGGAGCTTTCAAAGAAGCAGACTGTGCTGTATCGCAAAACAGTTAAGGAACTGGGCAAAAGTCTATGGCGAATTTAGCATAATGTATGAAGGCAGACTGCCTGACTAACCAAGAAATCAAAGAGCCCTCACAAGGCCATAAAACCGGTGAGGGCTGAGTTGCTTTGTCCTAAAGTTAAGAACCCATAGAAATGAGCTCTTGACTTTCATTTTTGTTTAAATTATATTGTGTGTATCAATCGAGGATAGCTGGTTCTGGCAAACCTCACATCTCAAATTACCATAGAAGGATAATTTACAGAAATTATTTCACACACTCAGAAATTGCAGACGGATCCCCGATCAGAGCGTTGGCCTTCTGGGAAGATTGATCAAAACAAATTCAGGAGAAAGCATATGAGACAATTTTTATTAGAACATGCAGCCGGTGAGCCGATATCATTCCATATGCCTGGGCATAAAGGCTCCGCTATTTTCAGGAAATACGGCTATGATGAATTTCTCAACAATTTTGTGGACTGCGATATAACTGAAATCCCGGGTGCTGATAATCTGTTTCAGGCAGAAGGTATCATATTTGAGGTCATGGAAAAATACAGAATACTTTATGATGTCAGGCGGTCCTACCTGCAGATCAACGGAACCAGCGGAGGCATAATAGCATCCATACTGGCAAGTGTGAAACCGGGAAGAAAGCTGATAATGGCCAGAAACTGCCATAAATCCGTATTCAATGCGCTGATTCTCGGAAATATCAAGCCGGTGTATGCGAAACCTGATTATATAGAAGAACATGGTATCATGGGAGCTGTTTCTCCCGAAGAAATAAAGAGATGTATAGATGAAAATCCTGATTCCGATGCCGTTATTCTGCCAAGCCCTAATTATTACGGCATATGCAGTGACATAAAGGCAATTGCAGATGTTGCACATGCAGCGGAAAAAGTCCTGATAGTAGATCAGGCTCATGGTGCACATCTTCAGTTTTTCCATAAATACGGATGCGGCGATGATATGCCGCCGGCAGCAGAAGCGTGTGGTGCAGATATAGTTATCAACAGCATACATAAAACACTGGCCTCTCTCACCCAGAGTGCGGTCCTCAATTACAATTCGGATATTGTTGACCGTTACGTACTGGAGGATAAAATGCAGGCAATAGAAAGTACAAGCCCGTCATATGTACTTATGAGCTTTCTGGATATCAATGCAGATCTTCTTATCGATCATGGAAAACAGGCTATAAAAGAATGGAAAGAGGCGATAGAATATTTTTATGAAGAGGCAAAATCGATAAAAGGGCTTAAACTGATGAAATCCGGGGATATGGATATCACAAAGATCAATCTTGATATGGGCTCGCTGGGTATAGATGGCGCCAAACTTGAACAGCTGCTGATGGACAGAGGAATCTTTTCTGAACTTTATACAGGTGATATCCTTATGCTGATGACAGGGATAGGAAATACGAAAAAGCATATGGAGATCACATTGGATGTGTTGCGTGAAATTTCAGCTGCAGGAAATTTTGTATCTGCTGATGACAGAGAGCGTCGAAAAGCATATCATGTACCGGAGGCAGGAAAGCTGTTTGACGTGCCGCAGGATAAAGAATTTGTATCACTTGACCATGCAGAAGGCAGGATATGTGCAGGATCGATAATACCTTATCCTCCTGGTATACCATTCGTATGTCCCGGTGAACAGATCACCGCTGATATAATAAGATACATCAAAGCTCTGAGGAATGATGGAGAAAAGGTTATCGGAGTGAATGACAAAGGAGAAGTTCTTGTAGGAAAATAAGATCGTAGATACAGAGTACTGTTTGATGAAATAATAGTGAGGTATCAGATAAAAAAGATTGTATTCTGTTATCTAAGAAAAAAATATACAAAAATAAAAATGAAAAAAGGAAAATGATATTGACATATCTGGTTTAAACAGATTGCAATGAATGGACACATAGAATCATGAATTCATATAAGTGTTGAGTACATCCAAAGCTTCTTCTCTGTTAAATTTGCGATATTCTATTTTCACATCATCACCGAGATCTCCAAGTATCTTCTTTCTGTATTCTGAAGGCGATTGGGAAAACCATCGAGTAAAATGTCTAAATAGGTGAGCACGGTTTACGAAGCCGGTGTCTGAGGCGATTTGTTCCACACTTTTATTTGTGTTGGCTAGAAGGCGCTCGGCTTCCGAACATCGGGCGATAGAGACCAGCTCTGAAAATGTGATGCCTATATTGTTTTTTATGTATTTCGAAAGATAAGGAACGCTGAGGAATTCTTCTTCCGCGATGTCCTGCAATGTCAGTTTGTTATTGAAATACAACTCTACATAATCTGCGATACGATAAACGCGGTAAAATTCGTTTTCGTTTCGCCCGTCATATTTCCTTCTCACGATATTGTAATTTCCAGATTCCAGCTTCACATAAGCATAGTCATGGAATTGTTCAAACAACAGATCTATCATTTGATTGGCAAGTCTGTCCAGCTCTATTGCCGAAGCCTCGTTTTTGTTGTATTCGGTATGGACTTTTGCCATCAGAAAACGCAATAGTTTTATCTCAGGAAGGAGAATGCTTTTGTCATCATTACTGTGGGCGGTAAAATATCCGAGCTGCAGATTTTTGTGGTGTTCCAGATATTTGCTCTTATCAAGATGGATTATCAACAGCAGACTGTCATTACTGTCGGATACGATTTTATGAGGATCGGTGCTGTTCATTATATGTATCTCATCCTTTTTCAGGTGATATTTTACGGCTGAATCGTATATTGTGATAGCGCCGCATAAAACGCATATGAATTCTATATAAGTCTCGTGTGAATGGAAAGGATAGTAATCTATCGCCTCTATGCTTGACCGTATTCCGGCAGCCGTCTTAAACCCCAGTTTTTCGTTGAACTTCATTTTATATACGCTCCTAAATATATATATACATTATTTAGATTAATATTATACATCATTTAGATTATATTGTTAAGCCCTTTTTCTTTTTTTGTCAATATAATGTAACTATCAAAGCATATACAAATAATTTTGAAAATTCTCGTTTTATCGACTGCAAAGGAGGGACATATGAAAAGCGGCTTAGTTGGCTCAGATCATATAGATTTAGATCTTTTCCCGGAGGCGGAAGAAATTTTTGGCTGGATTGAAGAACTTTCAAAGCTTCCGCATAGAAGGACAGGTACGCCCGAAGGAGAAAGATCGGCAGAGTATATAGCGGAGAAATTTAGATCGTTCGGTCTTGAGGATGTAAGGATAGAAAAATATCCGGCTCTTTATTTCGAACCCGTTAAATATTCGTTAAAGATAAATGGTGATGATTTCCCGTGCTTTTTTATAAACGGCACACTGAGGAAGGCGGAAAGCGGAACATTTGAAACGGACGAAAGCGAAACGGACAGAGAGCTCATATATCTGGGAGAAGGACGTAAAGAAGATTTCGAAGGAATCAATGTAAAAGGAAAGATCGTTATCTGTGATTGTCCATGGTTTGATATGGACGAAAAAGCATATGCGACAGAATGGTGTAAGGAAGGGGCTTTTGTTTATGATCCGGACGCTGAAAACAGAGAGGAGGTGTGGAAAACAGATTCATATAGTCCGAATGCATGGCCATACAATTATATATATGCGTGTAACGGAGGCGCTGCCGGATTCATAGGGGTGCTTGTAAGTTATTTTGATGACGGTATCAACTGGAACGAAGATTACAGTGAGATCCTTATGAAATACGGATATGACTATATGGAACTTCCGGGGCTTTGGGTAGGAAAGACATGCGGTGAAAAGATAAAGAAATTGCTGTCGGACAGCGAAGCTCCCGTTAAAGCCAGCATAGAATACAAATGCATATATGAAACAAGGTCTTCGAATAATATCGTTGGAACATTGCCGGGCAAGTCGAAAGAGGTCATATTGATCCATTCGCATCACGATGCGGTGTTCAGAGGCGCAGTGCAGGATGCTTCGGGAATGTCGGAGGTTTTGGCGCTGGCGAAATATTTTTCCCGAATACCGTTTGAGAAAAGAGAAAAGACATTGATGTTTGCCGGACTCGACGGGCATTATACGGATTACGGAGGGCATCAGGGTTTTTTAAGGCAGCGTGCAAAAGAGGGTGTGGACATAATACTTGACGTTGTGATCGAACACATAGGAAAGGAAGTTGCGATACGAGAAGACAATAAGCCGCTCCTTACAGGAGAGGTCGAATTGCGATTATTGTATGTTTCCGGAGGAAAAAAGCTGGAAAAAATAGCAAAAGAGCAGATCGTTAAAAGCGATCTGAGACGCACCATCATGCTTCCGGTCAAACCTTTCGACGATGATGATGAGGCGCTGTATGAATTCCAGCAGGATGAAGTTATTTCAGACGCATTCTGGTCACATAAAAGCGGATGTAAGATCATCAGTATATTGAGCCCTCAGTTATATCTGTTCCATCCGATGGATACGGCGGAGATGGTGCCGAAAGATGAACTTGAAAAGGTCGGTATTGCTTTTGCCGAGATAGTTACGAAAGCTGCGGGGATAAAAGCGGACGATTTATAAAAATTGAAAATAATCGAGATCACTTAAAAAGGAGGAAAACAATGGATATCAAAAAACAAAAGGCAATCGGTATACAGTACAGTATTGGACAGATTTCCACTCTTGTACTTGAGTTAATGGCTGCGTATGCACTGTTTTATATGACGACGGTCAGACTGGTAGATCCGGGGATCGCATCGACGATAATTGCGATCGCAAGCGTGGTAGCTGCTATCTCGGGCATATATGCCGGATATGCGGCTGACAGATCGAAGCTGGGCAAAGGATCGATAGCGTTCCGCTGTCTGATACCTACCCTTATATGTTTCGTGTTGTTCTTTGCGCCAGTTGATTTTTCAGGAACAGGGTCAGTTATTTATACGGCGGCATTAGTACTTATGTTTTATATATTTTACTATTGCTTCCTGACAACTTTTGATGCGCTGGGCGGAGATCTTGTAAGCGATTATAACGTAAGGACGTTTATGAGAACGGCTTGCATGGTAGGCATATATATAGGCGTGATATTTGCCAACACGCTCTCTACGTACATAAGAACGTGGCTTATGCAGAGCGGGCTTAGCGAAAATATGAGCTGGTTTGTTATGGCCATTATTCTGGCTACCGTTTCGGGTCTTGCCGGGTTGTTCACATGGAACGCTACGAGAAAGGCAAAGGCTAATGTTCAGAACATTGAAGAGAAGAATGCTGAAGAAAAGATTGCAGAGACGCAGCAGAAGAGCAATATCATAAGGTCTTACATTGAAACTCTTAAATTAAAGCCGGTTGCAGTTCTGGTGGTTTGGGCGATAATATATTATATAGCGTGCATGCTGCTGTCACCGATCATGCTGTACTTTGGTATATACGTATTGGGTCTTAGTGAAAATGCAGCAGCCACATTATATACGGTATCAGTAATAGCGACCATAGTGGTTACACCGTTTATAACGGTCATAGCCTCCAAGGTCGGAAAAAAGGCATGTCTGACAGGCGCTTCGCTGATATATCTGCTGTTTGTCATATATGTCATGATAAAGACGCCTTCGGGCTTTGTAGACGGAGTTATATTTGCATCAATATACAGCGTGGTAAATGTTGCAGCGCAGAGCTGTAGCTATTCGATGCTTTACGACACAAATGAGCTTGCTGAGTTCAAGACAGGTAAGCCGAAATCAACAGAAACAATGGGTCTGTTAAAATGCGGTATGGCTATCGGCGTTGGTCTGGGATCATATTTGCTCGGAAAGATACTTGAGATCGGACAGTTTAACGGAGCGGTTCTTGGACAGTCACAACATACGATAGACTGGATAATGTACGGCGTAACATGGATCCCTGCAGCAATCCTTATCATAAGTGCAGCTGTGGTAGCTATCGGATACAAGATCAACGCAAAGAACCATGATGCCCTGGTAGAAGCACTTGAGGCGAAAAAGGTAGGAAAAGAATATTCCACGGAAGGCTTTAAGGAACTGCTTTAGAATGTCCATAAGAGGAGAAGGGAGGACAGTGAAATGAAGATACCTGAAATACAGAAGCTGATAGATACCTACAGAGCTGTTGATAACAGCGCCTTTGAGAAGAGGGTCTCCGAAGAATACGTGAAGATAGGGGACAATCCTTTATATGGATTTAAATACGCAGGCAGCAATGCTGAGAAGGCCGGAGGAGATTACATCTATAATGAACTGGAAAAAATAGGCGTGGATAAAGTAGAAAGAATACCTGTCTCCAGCGGAATGTTCCAGTTTAACGACGCAACCATCACAGTGGTCGAAGGCTCAGGGTCAGGGGCGATATATAAACCCGGACCGTATATATCGCCCGGGACTTCACCCGATGGGATCACTGCGGAGCTTCTGGATCTCGGCGGCGGCATGCTGGAAGACTTTGAAAGCAATGATGTAAGAGGGAAGATAGTGATAATCGACGGAGCTCACGACGTTGGCGGTTCGGATCACATCCCGCCTATCATGAATGCCGATGAGCGTGGAGCAGCTGCGGTGATAATATATCAAAAGCAGGGAGCGTACGATGAAAATACGGTCAGGACACAGCCGACGAATGAGATCCCCGGTATCCCGGTGGTCGGAATGTGTTTAAAAGATGTTGCTGAATTGCAGGCCATGCTGAAAAACGGTAAAGTTGTTCTGAATCTCCGCATAGATTCGACGTTAAAGGAAAAAGATGCCGAGTCATATACGATAATAGGAGAAATAACGGGATCGATACCTGATGAAAGGGTCATCATTTCAGGACATCTCGATCATTATTTCAGGTGTATGCAGGACGATATCTCGGCGGTGGTAACGAACCTGAGCATTGCCAAAGCGATGGTAGATTCGGGATACAGACCTAGGAGAACTATAAACTTCATGTTCGTATCCAGCCATGAGACCGGTTCGTTTTTCTCATTGACACCATATATACACGGCTCATATCAGGTGATGGCCGATGTCAAAGGCGACTGGGAAGGAAAAGTAGTTGCCGCTATAAATTTTGAGTATACGGCTCTCAGACTAAAAAAACTCAGAGCTTTCGGAAGTTATGAGCTTTGCGGAGCGTACAGCGGGTTCCTGGAGTATATGCCGGACGATGTGCCGTGTTACAATGAGATCGATCCGGAGCTCGGAACGAAGGATGAGTACTACCTGATGGCATGGGCGGATTCCGTGTCATATATAAACAGAGGTATACCTGTTTTGATGAATGATTCCATCACAGAACAGTTTACAGAAGAAGGTTCCTTATATTCGGGAAGAGATCATTCGACGTCTGATAATCCGGAGATATACGATTATGAGGTGCTTTCGGAAAACGTAAAATGGTATGGTTCTCTTGCGATATATCTTGCCGAAACGGCTTTGCCAGAATATGATTTTACGCAGCGTACTGAGATCTTGAAGCTGTCCTATGACGAAAAGAGTGTACTTGAGCGCTTTGATATAAGATATGACGAATATGAAAATGTTGTGCACAGTATCGGTGTTTTGAGCGCAGATATATCGCAATCTGTTGTGGCGTATAATGAAAGCGGCAGCGAATATAATGTGGGCAGCATATCCAGATCGCTGATGGATATAATGATGAGATATAGTCGCATTACCGATTGGATTAATGGATATATGTTTTTGCAGGTGCCGCATAAAAAATACTGTGGCAGCATCGGGATGCTTTCGAAAGCCGTTTCAGAGATCAGGAACGGGGAAGCGGAGAAAGCACTATATGAAACGCTTGCAATGACAGATATGGGGCATGTGACTGCATATCACGGAGAATATCCATCGCGCAGAATGGAAGAAATTAATAAGGTCGAAGAAACGAAAGACTGGAGAAGAGACAGGGAAACCAGCGTATTGTTCCTGATAGAGCCTATAATGAGGCTGAAAGAACACATCAGGAGCGGCGATATGGACTATTTTGATGTTGTAGCTATGCTGAAGAAGACGATAGAAAGCGAGCAGAAGGAACTGAGACAGATGATCGAGATGGAAACGAGATTGCTGGGAGAGATGGCTGAGGCCATGAGGTCTTGCCTTAGGGCGTTTTGATCATTGAATTTCATTTTATATCATCAAGAGGAAGAAAAGTTATGAGAACCTTATACAAAAATGCCAGAATATATACTATGGATCCCAAGCAGCTCTGGGCCGAGGAGATGATGATCGAGGATGACAGGATAGTCAGTATCGGCATGGTAGGTAACATTAGTGAAAAGGCAGACAGGGTGGTGGATTGTCAGGGTAGGATGATGATGCCATCTTTCATAGACAGCCATTGCCATCCGGGTTTTGTCAGCGAAAGCATGTGGCACGTAAAATTGCCGTTATTTGATACGGCGGAAGAATTGCTGACGTATATAAAATCGTATGCCAGTGAACATCCGAAAGATGAAATGCCGTTTTTGTGTTTTGATTATTACAAGACTGAGTTGTTTGATGAGAATGGTCCAAAAAAGGAAATGCTGGATCAGGCAGTAAGCGATCGACCCTGTATAGTTACTGATTTTACGGAACATATGAACTGGTTAAATTCCATGACGCTGGATCTCATGGAGGTCGATAAAGATACTCCGGATGTAGATGAACTGCATGTATTCTGGAGAGACAGCGAAGGCAATCCGACGGGTTGGGTAAAGGAGAGGGCGCATGCTCCTTATTTGGACAGAGTTTACGACAAAATTGGCTGGCACCCACCCGATGCCCTCGGCACGGAAGGAATGAAAGTCGTAATGGATCAGATGACTCGATGGGGATATGCGGGTATGTTCGTTGGTTTTTTGGAAGCGGAAAAGGAGATACAGTCGATACATGAACTGGATATCAGGGGCAACCTGCCATTTTATTATGACGCTTCTGTTCGTTGCGACAGTTTGAGTGAATTGCCGGAGAAAATCGCTTATCTCAAAGAATTACAAAGAAAGTATACTACAAAACATATTAAACTGAATACAATAAAGCTGTTTTTAGATGGAACGGTTGCTAGTGGTAATGCCGGCATGCTGGATCCGCTATGCAATGATCCTTCGGGAACAAATTGCGGGGTAACGGCACTCGAATATGATGAGCTGGTAGAGTATTTTCGTATATGTAACACTGAAGACATGGATGTTCACATCCATATAGTAGGTGACAGATCATTCCGAATGATTTGTGATGCGGTAGAGGAGCTTCGGAAAGTTCGTGATGACTGGCATATACAGGTGGTTATCGCACATGCATGCTTGGTGAATAAAGCGGATAGAAAGAGACCTAGGGAACTGGGAATATCGATAAATATAACTCCTCATTGGAATGCGGGGATGTATGGGGAAGCTTCCATGCCGGTCATAGGTAAGAAAAGATGGCTGCAGCAGAGCTGCTTTATGGAAATGATACGCTCTGGGGCACAGGTGGCGTTCTCCACTGATACTACATCGATGTTTGAATTCAATAGAAGCAATCCGTTTTGGGGGATACAGTGCGGCCTTACCAGAGTCGATATAGAGTATCCGCTGGATCCCGAAAAATATCCCGGCAGTGTTATGCCTCCTGAGAACGAGAAGATCCCTTTAGGTTGCGCATTGAAAGGTTTTACTCTGGAAGGTGCAAGGCAAATGAGGATAGCAGATATAACTGGCTCTCTGGAAGTTGGGAAAAAAGCAAACTTTATCATTCTTTCGGATAATTGTTTTAAAGTAAGTCCATTTGAAATAAAGAACATAGAAGTAATATGCTCAGTGTTTGAAGGTAAAGTAACTTATAGAAAGACAATAGCGATGTTGTAAGTAAAAGTCAGAAATGGGCATTTAAAAATATTGTATGAACCTTTAGACTGATATAGGATAAATTACCAGTTTGAAGGTTTATTTTTTTTAACTGAGTATAAAGCTATTTTTTCTTATATGGTCCTCTTTTAGAACCTGTCTTATTGAGTATTTCCTCCTTAGTCTTAGGAGAACCAAGCAAAGGAGCTTCTTTTCTTGTTGCAAAAAGAAGTCTGTTACGAAAATGAGAAAAATTTCTGAAGCCACGGGAATTCCTTTTCATATCCTTAGGCTTGCGGTTAAAAGACTCTATAATACCTGATGATAGTCTTTTGTAACATTGAGTGTCATCTTCCATACCATAAAATCTTACAGCAATAAAAGAGTTTATTATTTCCTGCCGATACTTTAAAAGAAGCTGTGCAAACTCTGAAAAAAGTGGAAAAGAGCAGGACTGATAATCAGTAATGAGTCTGTCGAGAGCCTTTTGAGCTTCAACGGGATTTCCGGAATATCGACTGTTGAAATCAATATACTTTTCTTTCAGATTTCGCATAGGTTCAAGAGCGGGATCAATTCTGAAAAAACGTTCTTCGTAACTGTATGTATCCATATAGAAGCCGAAATGTCTGTCTATTCTTGACTTTGAAGTGTAGTCTATATTGTTCTGATTTTTAAGTATTATCCATTTATGGCGTTTAAGGAGATATACCTCGTCAGAGTTCCAACCCTTTTTAAGCGGGCGGTTTTCCTGCTCCATTTTTATGATATGGAGTCTGTCGCGTTCCTCATATTTTCTGCATAGAGAAAGAAGGAATGAATGAATTAATCTTATTTAGAAGCCATTGTACAACATGATAAGAGTCTATGGCACATATTGCATTAGGGAAATATGTACCGGCAAAAGCAAGATAGGGATTGTACATATCAGTTACAAGATATTTTACATGTTCTCTTTCTGAAAGAGGAATAGAGAGAAAATATCTCCGTGTATCTCTCTGCTGCCTGCTTGGAAGTATATCGACAGGCTCGCCGGACACAAAATCAAGAATTACCATAGAGTACTTGCTGTAGGATATGGTTTGCGTATGAACCTCATCTATGCATAAAGCTTCTGACAGGGGAAGTCTTTTCATATCGACATATCTGTCAAAGGCCTGATGGACATAAGTATCAGAGACATTGAATTTTTCGGCAATATACCTTACGGACAAAGAAAGGTTTCTCATATCCTGAAGAATGAGAAGGTCAGTAATATTGGTAGACTGTCTGTATTTTTGAAGGAACTTAAAATCATCTGCGATATCGAGTTTGCAGGAAGGGCATTTCCAGCGTCTCTGACGAACTTTTAAAATGAGAGAATACCCATCCTGAAGTACGGGGTGGTTGACGGTTCTGGTCTTGACTCCTCGTGAATGCATACGGCATTCGCAGCAGGGGCAGAAAACAGGCTGCAGGTTTTTCTCAATGGTAACTGTTTTAATATTGTCTGCAATAGAGACATCTGTTATTGTTACAGAGGGGTCTTCCAAAGATAAAAGTTTTATGATATTATTCATAATGAAAATCCTTTCCACATCATTATCAGCAACAATATGATAAGGAAAGGCGGGCAGAAAGTAAAGTGATTTACAATCTGCCTTTTTGTATACAATTTATGAAATGATGTCAAAATATTTGAGGGGCTGACAGTGATATTTCAGCCCCTCAAATTAAACCCTCAAATTAGCTCCCCCTCAGAAAATTTGAATACCCGGATTTTTTTATGGCAAACAAGAAAAAAGAAGTTTACAAAGTTAAACCGCTCAACGAAAACAAGAAAAATATCACCGCAGCACTCATCGAAGAATATGACATCGAAACGGCAGATGATATCCAGGAAGCTCTCAAAGACCTTCTCGGAGGCACATTAAAGTCTATGATGGAAGCCGAAATGGATGAGCATCTTGGCTACGAAAGTTACGAGAGAAGCAACAATTCTAATTACCGTAATGGGACTAAAGTAAAACATATCAGAGGTAATTTTGGTGAAATGGAAATTAATGTACCTCAAGACAGAAACAGTATATTTGAGCCAAAAGTTGTAAAGAAACGCCAGAAAGATATCTCTGATATAGATCAGAAAATCATCAGTATGTATGCCAGAGGGCTCACAACCAGACAAATATCAGAGCAGATAGAAGAACTTTATGGTTTTGAATGCAGTGAGGGTTTCATTTCAGATGTGACCGATAAAATATTACAGGATATTTCTGACTGGCAGAACAGACCTCTTGATGATATATATCCTATCCTATTCATCGATGCAGTACACTTTTCTGTATGAGAAGATCATGTCATCAAAAAGCTTGCTGCATATGTCATACTGGGAGTTACACTAGATGGCAGAAAAGATGTCATTAGCCTCCAAATCGGTGAAAACGAAAGTAGTAGGAACGGGACGATATCCGATTGCTACCTACATTCTAACAGCTTAAGCAACAAGATGGATAATTTCTTACTGGATGTAAGGGATATTAACCATAAATATATTGTAGTAGGAACTGGAAGACAAAATAGAAACGCTCAGCGGAATTGAGAGAAGAGGGGCTGTTCTTGCAACAATAATGAAACTGAAGCAGATATGCAATCACCCTGATCAGTATCTGGGGCAGAAAGAATTTGCGGCAGCAGACAGCGGAAAATTCGGCATGCTCAGGGAAATCTGTGAAACTGTGTACGAAAAAAGAGAAAGAGTTCTTGTCTTTACGCAGTTCAAGGAAATAGCTCAGCCTCTGGCAGATTATCTGGAGGAGATCTTCGGAGTGAAGGGATATGTTCTTCATGGAGGTACTCCGGTTTCAAGGCGAGGAGAAATAGTTGAAGCGTTCCAGGGAGAAAAATATGTACCGTTTATAGTTCTTTCGGTTAAGGCGGGAGGAACAGGGCTTAATCTTACCAATGCAAATCACGTTATACATTTTGACAGATGGTGGAATCCCGCTGTTGAAAATCAGGCGACAGATAGAGCCTTTCGTATAGGACAGAAAAAAGATGTAATGGTACACAAGCTGGTATGCAGCAGTACAATAGAAGAAAAAATAGACGCCATTATAGAATCCAAAAAAGAGCTTGCCGAAAATGTAATAGGTTCCGGAGGTGAAAACTAGATTACAGAAATGAGCAATAAAGAACTCATGTCAATACTGAAATTAGGATAGGAGGAATTTTAGATGGGCAGATACTGGGATGATACTTCCTTTTACAGTCAGCCTACATCAGCTGAAATAAAAAGAAAATCTATAGCCAGCACTCAAAAAGAAAAATCAAAAGGCAAAACCCTTGCCCCTATCATTATAACAGGAAGGAACATAGCCGAAAGCTGGTGGGGAAAGGCATGGTGCCGCAATCTTGAAAGCTATGCAGATTACAGCAACAGGATTACCAGAGGAAAAAGATATGTCAAATCCGGTGCGGTAATAGATATGAAGATCAGTGAAGGCAAGGTGCTTGCAAGAGTACAGGGAACGAGAAAAACCCCGTATAAGGTAGAGGTAAAGATAAGTCCTTTGAAGGAAGGGCTCTGTCAGGAAATTATAGAACAGTGCAGCAGCAGACTTGAAAACATAGAAAAACTGATGTCGGGAGATTTTCCTGATGATATGAAAGAACTTTTTACAAGAGAAGGAGGCCTGTTCCCTTCTCCGAGAGAAATGAGCTTCAGCTGCAGCTGCCCCGACTGGGCGCTGATGTGCAAGCATGTTGCAGCAGTTCTGTATGGCATAGGCGCGCG
>CAKQOW010000009.1 GCA_934256595.1 uncultured Clostridia bacterium | reverse complement strand
GGGCATAAAGCAAACAATTTTTTCACAGTGTTGTATCAGTATGAGACAGGGGACTTGTATATGGATATAGATGTTGTGGATATTGATTATGATAATGGAAAGATGCATATAAGGGGCGAGCTTGTTAAAACACTGGATAATGGTGATAAGATTTATGGGGAAAATCCTGACGAGGGGACATATACGGTAACAAGAATTATCAATGATGATATTTTTGTAATTATAGACGGTGACGGCAGCTATGAAGAGGCGATGAAAGTTGTCGAGAATGTGTCAGTGGAATAATTGAGAAATATCTATGAACGGAGGTGCAGGGTATGGAGCAGATGACTAAAGCTGAAATACACAGTGAACTTTGTAATAAAATGCAGAGCGCAAAAGATACATATTGCCGCAATACCTGTACTGCGCCTGAGATTGACATAGACAGGATGATTAAATACAAGAGAAAGCAGTCTGTTAAAAAGGTCAGTAGAATTGCTGTGGTATTCCTTGTCTTTATTATCACAAGCGTATTCTTTGCGCAGGAGTTTTTCTCAGATAACGGCTACGGCAAATATATAGGTCAGAAAAGTATGTCCTCAATGTCACCGCTTGATGTAAAAACGGAGAGGCTTGATAGTGGAGAAACTTTCAGTATTGTATATGTAGATGATGAAATGCAGCTTGATAAATTTAATGAATTTATGGGCAGAGAGATGGTAATCGGATATATGCCGGAGGGATATGAGTTTAAATGCGGTGAGGGGCATAAAACAAACCGTTACTATATTGTATTATATGAGTATAAATCTAAAAATGCATATATGAATGTAGGCGCCGAGGATATAGACTATGATGTGAATACATATATAAAAGGGAAGCTAGTAAAGACACTGGACAATGGCGATAAGATTTATGGTGAAAATCCTGACAAGGGGACATATACAGTAACGCGGATTATCAACGATGATATCATTGTAGTTATAGACGGTGACGGCAGCTATGAAGAGGCGATGAAAGTTGTCGAGAATGTGTCAGTGGAGATGCTGTAGGCGGGGGCTGTTATGAAAAGAATTATGATAGCAATGCTGGTGCTGCTGGTGGTGTGTATGCTTGCACCGGCAGGAGCAGAAAGTCAAGATGAAACGCCGGTAACTGAGGAAGTGGAGCAGCAGGAAGTTTTGCGGGAGCCCTATGACATCATTGTAGGCATTGACGATGAGGGAAATCCTGTTAAAAAGTATGTATACCTGATGAAATAGCTGTATTAAGGAGGGCTTTGGAATGAAAAGAATACTTTGCATTGTACTTTTGTGCCTTATAGTGTTTCTTGCCGGCTGCGGCTGCTCTGAGCAGAGCGTGGCTCCGGCTGCGTGGTCATGCAGCGTTACCGCAGGCGAGGGTTCTGACATTGTATACAGCGGTCAGAAGATAGCTTCGCAGACAGGAGTGTTTACACTTCATAACAAAAATGATTTTAAAATAACCGTATATCTTTCAAACGGTGAGGATGAAAATGTCCTGAATATGGAGCCGGGGGATATTACGGTATTTGACGGTGCCGCAGAAAATGCGGAATACAGCGTTGGTGTATCTGCTGATGTTGAGCATTATACGGGAATTGCCCTGATGATCTATAACGGCAGTGAGGTAACATATCCGCCGGAAACGGTAACAACTGAATGCCTGTAAAGCAAAAGACTCTGTTATACTGCAGAGCCCTTTCTTTTATCATTCCATCTTTTAATATTTCTCTTTGTGTTGACAACAATGCGTATTACAGATGCTACAACCAGCAGCCCCAAAGCGATAGCTCCTGCAATCATCAGAGTTCTGGCTCCCCATGCGCCGGCCTTATCCATATTGCCCCGTATGAAGTGAAACATAGTGTAATATATTCCGGCTCCGGGAACCAGCGGCAGAATGCCGGGGATTACAAACACAGTGGCAGCCTCTTTGATGAGTCTTGAGCATATGTCTGCAAGCAGCGCTACAAGGCAGGCTGCAAGAAATGCAGAAGCAGTTATACCAAGTCCCAGCTCCATGAGGAGCTGATATGCAAACCAGCCCATGCCGCCTATGGCAGCAGCCGGAAGCATGCAGCGGAGAGGCACATGAAACAGTATGCAGAAACCAAATGTCGCAAACAGTGCGAATACAAATGAGGTAATCATTATATAACACCTCCCAGCATTGACCAGAGCTCAAGCATCAGACCTGCGCCCGCAGCAAGTGAAACACCGACCACCAGAGCCTCCGTAAGCCTTGCTACACCCGAAAGCATATCGCCTGAAAGAAAATCACGAATTGAATTGGTTATGGCAACTCCGGGAACAAATATCATCAGAGTACCGATTATTATACTGCTGAAATCCTCCGTTATGCCAAGCGCTGTCACAAGCAGGGCTAAAAACGTGGCAAGGAAACAGCAGCAGAAGCCTTTTATAAAGAAGTTAAGCTCTATTTTGCCAAGCAGCGTTGAGGTTATACAGCTTATGGCTCCTATTACGGCAGCGATAAAAAAATCAACAGTATCGCCTCCGAATATCACACAGAAAAATGCCGATACAAGCGCTGCTCCAAGCAGCCTTGCAGGGAACGGATAAGGTTTTTTGCGCTCTATTTCCGACAGGATTTTCATGCCCTCATCTACTGATAAATCCGTAGTGGTAAATTCTCTGGAAAATTTATTTACCTCTGAAATCGTGCTGAGATCGGTATTGGAACCCTTAATTCTTCTGATGTAGGTGAAAACATCACTCTCCCTGTCGCCGTTGTCAAGGGTGACAAATATGCCGGTTGGAGTTGCAAAAACATCTACATATGAAATACGGCCCGCCTTGCATATTCTGGTGATAGTGTCCTCTACTCTGTAGATTTCGGCGCCGCTTTTCATCATAAGCTCTCCTGCCCTTACGGCCAGGATAAGTATTCTTTTCTGAAACTGGTTTATCATCTGAAAAACCCCCTCAAATGTGATATATTCAGTATATCATTTTAACTGGGAATTTCAATATAATCGTGAAAAACACACAGTCTGTTGTTTTAATTGCAGAGGTTATATGTTAAAATAACTTTATTACGGAGGAAATATTATGCGACTTAATAAATATATAGCTCATGCGGGAATTGCAAGCAGAAGAAAAGCAGACGACCTTATAGCAAACGGCAATGTCAAGGTCAACGGTATCACAGTAAAGGAAATGGGCTATGATGTCCTGCCCGATGATACGGTAGAGGTTAACGGCTCATATATAAGGCCGGAGGAAAAAATGGTATATGTTGCAGTCAACAAACCTATGGGATATATCACCTCGGCGGCAGACGACAAAGAGCGCAAGACAGTTATGGAGCTGGTGGCGGATATAGATGCGAGACTGTTTCCTGTGGGCAGACTGGACTACAACACGACAGGGCTTCTGCTTATGACAAATGACGGAGACCTTGCCTACAGACTCACTCACCCCAAGCACGAGGTTACCAAGAAATACAGAGCCAGGGTGGCGGGAGTGCTTTCGGCAGAGCGTATCGCGAGGCTTCGAAAGGGCGTTGACATAGGCGGATTTGTAACATCTCCGGCAAGAGTCAATGTCATAAAACAGACGGCAAGATCTGCAATAGTTGAAATCGAAATTCACGAGGGCAAAAACCGTCAGGTAAGAAAAATGTTTGCCGCAGTAGGCAATAATGTTCAGGAGCTTGAGAGGATAGCCATAGGCGAAATCAGACTGGGCAGGACTAAAGAGGGTCATTACAGGAAGCTCACCAGAGAGGAAATCGAATATCTCAAGAATTGTTAAGAGACGGCGCTGCCGTCTTTTGATGACAGCGCCGAAAATTGTGAATTCCACCTGTATTCTACCATCAGGGGATTTGAATATACAGCGTCAGGGCATATAATCAGGACAGATTATATGAAGGAGAGATAAATATGAACCAGCTGATTACAGGGCAGTATATTGCAAAAAAGAGAAAAGAAAAAAATATGACGCAGGCGCAGCTTGCCGAGAAACTGGGAGTTTCCAACAAGGCGGTCTCCAAGTGGGAAACCGGCAAATGCATGCCTGACTACAGCGTTGTGGAAGCGCTGTGCGGCGAACTTGATATTACCATTGCAGAGCTTATGGACGGTGAAAACGCAGCAGACGGCAGCATCAGGGCATATGACAACGCTCAGATCGTAGAGCTTCTCAAGCGTACACAGGAGCTTGAAAAGCAGAAAAACATAATATACGGCGTCCTCCTTATAGTTATGGGAATTGCGCTGCAGGCTGTATCACATACCGTCGGAGGCTCTGATGTCAAAGACTTCGTATCGGGAGTGATTTTGGGAATTTCCATAGCAGTTATGCTCATAGGCATATACTGTACGGGAAGAAATTTGATGAACAGATAAATATATTGAAAATTATCAATATATAATATATAATTAGGGAAATGAAGAATGCACTGTATATTGCGGTGCATTTTCAAAAGATGATATATCGAAAAAAATAAATATATGGAGAGCGCTATGAACACAGAAATCCTGAAGATATTTGAAAAGGCCTATGAGGCAAAACCCCTTGACAAAAATGAGTGCATACAGCTTCTGTCGCTTGATGACGTATCCTCTGAAGCGGTTGTGATGAGAGGCATTGCATCTGATATAATCAGAAAAAGAAGCGATAACACAGGAGCGATTTTCGGACAGATAGGCTTTGAATGTTACCCTTGTGAAGGCAACTGCAGCTTCTGCTCCTTCGCCGAAAAATATACAAAAATGCCTGAGATAAAAATGGACAGTGAGGCCATTGCCCAGAGCACAAGAGGCTTTACCGGCGGTGACGACCTTTACGGACTGTATCTTATGAGTATGGCTCATTATGACCTTGACAGCTATCTCAAAAATGTAGAAACAGTAAAACAGAACATAGTGGGTTCTACGAGAATATATGCAAATGTAGGCGATACTTCCTATGAGGATTTCTGTGAAATGAAAGCGGCAGGCATCAACGGGGTATACCACTGCTGGCGACTGGGAGAGGGCAAAGACACGACATTCTCACCTGAGCAGCGCAAACAGACAGTAATCAATGCCAAAAAAGCGGGACTGGAATTTCTCGATGCGCTGGAGCCTATAGGGCCTGAGCATACGCCGGAGGAAATGGCGGAGCATATTCTGTTCAGCAGAGAGATGGAAACTGCGCAGTGCGGTGTAATGAAGAGAATATCGGTGCCGGGAACACCGTTTGAAAACTCGCCGCAGATAAGCGATTTCACACTGTCAAAATATATGGCGGCAATGGTACTGGCATTTGCGGGAATGAAAAAAATGCCTTGGCTTGCAGTACATGAGCCTGCAATGCAGGGATATATGTCAGGCGCCAATATGGTGGCGGCGGAGACAGGAGTAAATCCGAGAGATACCGTAGAGGATACGCTGCAAAACAGAGGCCTTGATGTTTCAGACTGCAGGAACATACTCAAAAACGCAGGCTACAGATATGTTGCAAGAGGCGACGGAAGCAGAGATACACTTTAATATGGTGTATACAATACGAAACTGCTGTAACAGGCAGTTTCTTTAGGTTGCAAAAACTTCCGCAAAAAGATATAATTAAAGAATTGAATTGTCAAGAATAAATTAATATACAGGAAGGAAGAAACTATGTTTCAGTCAAGAACTCACAATTGTAACGAATTAAGAATAGCCAACGCCGGCGAAAACGTCAAGCTGGTAGGCTGGATGGAAAACGTCAGAGAAGTCGGCAAGAACTTTGCTTTCATAGTGCTTCGTGACTTTTACGGCACTACACAGGTTGTAATCGAAACCGAAGATATGATGAATATTGTCAAGCCTTTAAACAACGAGTCCGTTATATCCGTAGAGGGCGTGGTAAGAAAGCGTTCAAGCAAGAACTCTAAGCTTGCTACAGGAGAAATCGAAGTCGTTCCCGAAAAAATCGAAGTGCTGGGCAAGTGCATTTACAATGAGCTGCCGTTTGAAATCAACCGCAGCAAGGAAGCAGACGAAAACGTAAGACTTAAACACAGATATCTTGACCTTAGAAACCCTGCAGTCAAGAACAAGATAATATTAAGATGCCAGGTTGTATCAGCTCTGAGAGCTGCTATGACAGCTAAGGGCTTTTTAGAAATAACTACACCTATACTTACAAGCTCATCACCGGAGGGCGCCAGAGACTATCTTGTACCTGCCCGTAATCACCCCGGTAAATTCTATGCGCTTCCGCAGGCGCCTCAGCAGTTCAAGCAGCTTCTGATGACATCGGGCTTCGACAAGTACTTCCAGATAGCCCCTTGCTTCAGAGACGAGGACGCAAGAGCGGACAGATCGCCGGGAGAATTCTATCAGCTTGATATGGAAATGTCCTTTGCAAGTCAGGACGACGTATTTGCAGTACTCGAAGACGTGCTGCCTCCTATCTTTGCAGAATACGGACTCTACAAGGAAGCGTCAAAACCGCCGTTCAAGAGAATAGCGTTTAACGAGGCAATGGAGAAATACGGCTCGGACAAGCCGGACCTGAGAATAGACCTTGAGCTTTCCGACATCACTGAAATCGCAAACAAAACGGACTTTGAACCGTTCAAGGGTTTTGTTAAAGCTGTAGTGGTTGAGGACTTCAAGGAAACAAGAAAATTCATAGACAAGCTCTGCGCAGACGTAGAGGTGCAGACAGCAAACAAGCCGTTCTGGTTCAAGGTTGACGAGTCAGGAAGTCTTACAGGCGGAGTTGCTAAATTCTTTGCAGACTGCGCTGATGAAATCAAATCGGCATTAAACCTGAAACCGGGCTGCTTTGTAGGTATTGCTGCGGCTCCTAAGAAGCTTGCCGCTCAGAAAACAGCAGGCGTGCTGAGAAAAATGATAGGCAACACAGTAGAGGGACATATGAACAAAGAAAAATATGAATTCTGCTGGATTGTTGACTTCCCTATGTATGAAATCGGAGAAGAAAGCGGCGAACTTGAATTCTGCCACAATCCGTTCTCAATGCCTCAGGGCGGACTCAAAGCCCTTGAAGAAGCAGAGGGAAATATAGACAAGGAACTTGAAATTATGGCATACCAGTACGACCTTGTATGCAACGGAGTTGAACTTTCAAGCGGCGCTGTCAGAAACCACGACCCTGAAATAATGATTAAAGCCTTTGAGCTTGTAGGTCTTGGCGAAGATGACGTTAAAGCGAAATTCCCTGCTATGTATAATGCGTTCTGCTACGGAGCGCCGCCTCACGCAGGTATCGCGCCGGGAGTTGACAGAATGGTAATGCTGATTGCAGGCGAGGAGTCTATCAGAGAAATCATTCCGTTCCCTATGAACAAAAACGCGCAGGACGTAATGATGGGAGCGCCGTCAGTAGTTGATGACAGACAGCTCAAAGACGTTCACATCAAACTGGACCTCAAAGAGGATAAATAGAAATCAGAAATGCCGCACCGTAAAAAGTGCGGTATTTTTTATAACAGGAAATATCGACTTGTAGATATTTCCGTATGTTTCAAAGAAAGCACCTTGAATGTTATCGAACTTGCGTGCCATATGCGGAAATAGGAATTTAAATTCTGTACATCTCCACTTTTTTTAAAAAGGGTATTGACATAGAGTGCACTCCAGCATATATCATATATTCGGGAGATGATATTATGAAGATAAAAGAAGTAAGTAAAATTACGGGAATGTCCATAGACACTCTCAGATATTACGAAAAAGAAGGTCTGCTGGATTATGTCAAAAGAGATGAAAACGGCAGGAGAAACTACGGCGAAGAGGATCTTGAAAAAATAGAATTCATCAGATGTATGAGAAGCGCGGGTATATCTGTAGGAACTATTGCAGAATATATGAAAATGTGCGCGGCAGGCGATGACACGATACCGGACAGAAAACAGCTGCTTCTCAGAGAAAGAGAAACTCAGGTAGAAAAAATGAAGCAGCTTCAGGAATGTCTTGACAGACTTGACTGCAAAATCGAAACCTATGAGGCTATTATGTCAGGCGAGCGCAGAGGCGAGGATAACGACAGCAGCTGGACTTCAAAAGAGGTTGTAAAGCGATGTCACAAATATGAAAAAGAGCATAACAATAATACGAAAGACAGCAAGGAGAATTGAAATGGCAACTACAGAAATAATATTATCGCTTGTTAAACTGTTTCTGATGATAATACCGGGATATATCCTGTCAAAGAAAAATATAATTGATGAGCATCAGTGCAAGGGAGTGTCCTCTCTGGTTGTAAACCTGACGTGGCCCTGCCTTATAGTATGCTCGCTGCAGATGGCATTTTCGGTGGAGCTGGTTATCAATATGGGCTACATAGCGGCGGCTATGGTCTGCGCCATGATAATAGCCTACGCATTTGCAAAGGGCGCCTGCAAGGCTATGAAAATAGATAAATCCAAAGCATATCTGATTACGTTTATGCTTATGTTCGGAAACACAGGATTTATGGGAATACCCGTATGCACTGTGCTTTACGGTCAGGAGGGCACTTTCTATGCGGCGCTGCTTGACGCCATAGGCGACATATTCATATTTACGGCAGGACTCATACTGATTGAAAAATCTACAGGCAGACATATAGGTCTTAGCATAAAGCATTTTCTTACACCGGGCTTTGCTTCAATAGTCATAGGCATAGGACTGTTTGTACTGGGCGTGCAGCTTCCCGACGTTATATACATGCCCCTCGACAAAATAGGCTCTGCGACAACTCCGCTGGCCATGTTTGTTGTGGGCTTCCAGCTTGGCAAAATACATTTTAAAGAGATGATAGGCGATGTCAGGCTGTATGTGCTTTCGGCTCTTAAACTCTTGGCGATGCCCGCAATATTCTTTGCAGCCATGACCCTTATATTCGGAGAACTGTCCCTGTTTGCCAAGATTATAATTCTGGAAATGGCGATGCCGGTTGCGGCCTGCACAACCATCTATTCTGAGCAGTATGACGGAGATGTGGGATTTTCGACCAAGGGAGTGCTGCTTACAACCGTAATATCAATAGTTACGCTGTCGCTCTTTGCAGTTCTGGTCGAGCTGTAGGGAGGCAGCAAACAAATAACAAATTTGAAACGATTAAGCTCTGCATAATGCGGAGCTTTTTAATAAATATTCATATTAAAGCGATAACGGGATAAAGCGATAGCGCAATAAAATTAAATATAAAGCAATTTGTCTGATTTGCTGCCTGGAATGTCCAAGTTTGCTCAAGCCTTGCAGATGCGGAGAAGCGGGCGGTTTTTTTATTAAAAACTATAGCAATTGCAGGCGTTATAGGATATAATAAAGAGGACGTGTTTACAAAAAATTCTGACGAATAATTATACTCGTTTATGAATAAAAATAAAGAAATGGAGAGAACAAAATGGCAGTAATTATTAACGGACGTGACCTTACCGTAGAAGAAGTAATCCGCGTCTGCCGCGGATACGAAAAGGTCGAAATTGCTCCGGAAGCAAAAGAGGCAGTTATAAAAGCCAGAAACTATATAGAAAAAAAACTCGAAGAAGGCGCAGTTATCTATGGGCTGACAACGGGCTTCGGTAAATTCGCAAATGTTGTGATTTCAAGAGAGGAAGCAGAGCAGCTTCAGAAGAACCTCATAATATCACATACCTGCGCTATGGGTCAGCCTTATGAAACCAGATATGTCAGAGCTGCAATGCTGCTCAGATGCAACGCTCTTTCAAGAGGCAACTCAGGTATCAGACTTGAAACTATACAGACTATGATAGATATGCTCAATGCAGGGATACACCCTGTTATTCCCGAAAAAGGCTCCCTTGGAGCATCGGGAGACCTTGCGCCGCTGTCCCACATAGCGCTGGCCCTTATAGGGCTTGGCGAAGTTGAATACAAGGGAGAGACAGTTCCTGCGGCAGAGGCTATGGCCAAAGAGGGAATTACTCCTGTCGTGCTTGCTGCAAAGGAAGGACTTGCTCTTAACAACGGTACACAGATGATGACAGCAGTCGGAGTCAATGTACTCTGGGACGCAATGCACCTGATGAAAACAGCAGACATTGCGACAGCAATGACAGCAGAGGCGCTTCACGGCATTACCAAGGCTTATGACCACAAGGTTCACGACCTGAGAGGACATCAGGGTCAGAAAGACGCTGCCGAAAACCTCAGAACGCTTCTTGCAGGCTCCAAAAACGCATTTGAGGTGCAGCCGTCAAAGGTACAGGACCCTTATTCATTAAGATGTATCCCTCAGATACACGGAGCTTCAAGAGATGCCATACAGTATGTGTATGAGGCTGTATCAAGAGAGCTTAATGCAGTAACAGACAACCCTATTGTATTCCCTGACGAAGATGAGGTTATCTCAGGCGGCAACTTCCACGGACAGCCTATGGCGCTTGCCTTTGATTTTCTCAAAATGGCAATATCGGAATTTGCAGATGTGTCCGAAAGAAGAGCAGAGCGTCTTATCAATCCTCAGCTTTCAGAGGGACTTCCTGCATTCCTCACCAAATACGGCGGAGTATGCTCAGGCTTTATGATAGCTCAGTATGCGGCGGCCTCAATGGTATCCGAAAACAAAATCTACGCTCACCCTGCATGCGTTGACTCAATCCCGTCGTCAGGCAATCAGGAGGACCACGTTTCAATGGGTACAACATCAGCCAGAACAGCCGCTATGGTGCTTGACAATGCGCAAAAGGTAATAGGCATAGAGCTTGCGGCAGCAGCTCAGGGCATATGGCTCAGACAGGAAATCGGAGAGTCAGACATATCAAATCTTGCGCCGGCAACAAAGGCTGCATACGACTATATCAGAACGGTATCAGCTCCTGTAGGCGAGGATATACTGATGCACGATGAACTCAAAAAATTCGATGAAATGGTTAAGGACTTCTCAATTCTCGAAGCGGTTGAGAGAGTTGTAACTTTAAAATAAAGGAGGAAAAAATGTTAGATAACAAAACTATAGGCAAGGCTATGACTATCAAACTCGGAAACGAACTTCCCGAATATCCGGAGTTTGATGACAGCAGGAGAAGAGCACCTGACAGAGGATTCAGACTTACCAAGGCACAGACAAAAATAGCATTAAAAAATGCTTTAAGATACGTTCCCGAAGAACTTCACGAAACACTGGCGCCGGAGTTTATGGAGGAGCTTACAACAAGAGGCAGAATTTATGCCTACAGATACAGACCTGAGGGCAGAATTTACGGAAAGCCTGTAGAGGAATACAAGGGCAAGTGCCTTGCAGGCAAGGCTTTTCAGGTTATGATAGACAATAACCTGGATTTTGAGGTTGCACTTTATCCTTATGAGCTTGTTACATACGGCGAAACAGGACAGGTATGCCAGAACTGGCTTCAGTACAGACTTATCAAAAAATACCTTGAGGAGCTGACAGAGGATCAGACTCTGGTAGTTGAATCGGGACACCCTCTGGGACTGTTTCCGTCAAAGCCTGAGGCTCCGAGAGTAATTATAACCAACTCAATTATGGTCGGAATGTATGACAACCTTGAGGACTGGGAAATCGCAGAGGAAATGGGTGTTGCAAACTACGGTCAGATGACAGCAGGCGGCTGGATGTATATAGGACCGCAGGGCATTGTTCACGGCACATTCAATACGATATTAAATGCAGGCAGAAAAGAGCTGGGCGTTCCGGACAACGGAGATCTTGCAGGCTACACATTTGTATCCTCAGGTCTCGGCGGAATGAGCGGAGCGCAGCCTAAGGCAGCCAACATTGCAAATGCCGTAGGTATATTCGCAGAGGTTGACCTTTCAAGAATACAGACAAGACATGATCAGGGCTGGGTAGACGTTATAATGGACGATCTCGATGAGATTTTCAAGCTGGCAGACGAAAAACGCGCCGCAAAGGAATCAATATCAATAGCATATCACGGCAATATCGTTGATCTGCTTGAAGCCGCAGTTGCAAAGAACTTCAAAATAGAGCTTCTTTCAGACCAGACCTCATGCCACAATGTATATAACGGAGGCTACTGCCCTGCAGGACTTACATTCGAACAGAGAACAGCGCTTCTCCATGAGGACAGAGACGAATTCTGCCGCAGGGTAGACGAAACTCTCCACAGACATTACAAGGCAATCAAGGCTCTGACAGAGCGCGGCACATATTTCTTTGACTACGGCAACTCGTTTATGAAAGCTATGTACGATGCGGGCATCAAGGAAATCTCAAAGAACGGCTATGACGACAAGGACGGATTTATCTGGCCGTCATATGTAGAGGATATTATGGGACCTGTACTGTTTGACTACGGCTACGGACCTTTCAGATGGGTATGCCTGTCAGGCAAGCCTGAGGACCTTGACGCTACAGATAAGGCTGCAATGGACTGCATAGATCCTGACAGAAGAGCTCAGGACAGAGACAACTGGGTATGGATCAGAGATGCCAAGGAAAACAAGCTGGTAGTAGGCACGCAGGCAAGAATACTTTATCAGGACGCTGAGGGCAGAACCAACATAGCTCTTGCATTTAACAAACTGGTAAGAGAGGGCAAAATCGGTCCTGTAATGATGGGAAGAGACCACCACGATGTATCGGGTACAGACTCACCGTTCAGAGAAACATCAAACATCAAGGACGGTTCAAATGTAATGGCTGATATGGCTGTTCAGTGCTTTGCAGGCAATGCTGCAAGAGGCATGTCGCTTTGCGCTCTTCACAACGGCGGCGGCGTAGGCATAGGCAAGGCTATCAACGGCGGCTTCGGACTGCTCCTTGACGGTTCCGAGAGAACAGACAATATTATTAAATCCGCAATGATGTGGGACGTAATGGGCGGCGTTGCAAGAAGAAGCTGGGCAAGAAACGAAAACGCTGTTTCAACATCTGTTGAGTACAACGCAAACTATGCAGGAAAAGGTCACATTACTATACCGTATGTTGCCGATGATAAATTAGTTGATGATATGATAGATAAATTTGTAAAATAGGAGAAACGTACAGATGAGCAAACTTCTGGTCAAAAATATCGGCAGGCTGCAGACTCCGGTGGGAAGCTTTCCTCACTGCGGAGAGAAGCAGGGTGAAAACCTGAAGCTTGACAATGCTTCTGTTTATGCAGAGGACGGCATCATAAAGGCTATAGCCTCAGACGGTGAAATACCTGTAAATGAAGAGGATATGGACACTATTATAGATGCAGAGAGCAAGCTGGTTACACCGGGTCTTGTAGAGGGTCATACTCATATGGTGTTTGGAGGCTACAGACAGAATGAGATTCCGCTTAAATTAAAGGGCGCAGGCTATCTTGACATATTAAGAGCCGGCGGCGGAATTATGGATACGGTCAGAAAAACACGCAGCGCGTCTTTCGAGGAGCTTTACGAAAAGACAGAGGGATTCCTCGATGAAATGATGTATATGGGAGTTACCACCTGCGAAATCAAAAGCGGCTACGGTCTTGACCTCGAAAACGAAATCAAAATGCTTGAGGTAATCCAAAAGCTGAGTGAGGACCACCCTATGGATATAGCGGCAACTTTCCTCGGACCTCACGCAATTCCTGAGGAGTACAAGGGCAGAGCAGACGAATTTATAGATTTGTGCTGCAATGAGATGCTGCCTGCAGTCAAAGAAAAAAATCTGGCTGAATTTGCGGATATATTTACTGAGGATTCGGTGTTCAATTATGAACAGTCAAAGAAATATCTGGAGGCTGCAAAGGCTCTGGGCTTTGACCTCAAAATACACGCAGACGAGATAGAGGCTATCGGAGGCTCTGTTCTTGCGGGAGAGATGAAAGCAAAATCCGCAGAACACCTCATAGTTATAGATGAAAAGGGTATGAAATCCCTTGCGGAGGGCGGCACTGTAGCGATGTGCCTGCCTGCAACCTCGTTTTATCTGGGAGCAACCTTTGCGCCTGTAAGAAGAATGATAGAGCTTGGAATTCCTGTTGCTATGGCATCGGATTTCAATCCGGGCTCATGCCCGTCGCTTAATCTGCAGTTTGTAATGAATTTAGGCTATCTTAAATACAGAATGATGCCTGAGGAAATTCTGACTGCCGTAACCGTAAATGCTGCCTGCGGTATCAATCGTGAGCAGGAGGTGGGAACTCTTGAGGTCGGCAAGAAAGCCGATATGGTTATATGGGAGGCTCCCGATATGGAAATGCTCTGCTACAGATTCGGTTCAAATCTGGCAGTGGCTACAATAAAGAATGGAGAATTGATGTAATGAAATTAATAGATTTAAAGGTAAACGAATATTTAGATGTTCTTAAAAGCGATGCGCCTGCGCCGGGCGGCGGATCAGTTTCAGCTCTTGCAGGAGCGCAGGGAGCGGGACTGTTTATGATGGTTGCAGACCTGACCTTAGGCAAAGAAAAATATGCTGATTATCAGGAAGTATGCAAAGAAGCAAAGGCAAAGGGACCGGAGCTTTATGCAAAGCTCTTTGACGGAGTGGACAAGGATACAGAAGCTTTCAATCTTGTTTCAGACGCCTTTAAAATGCCAAAGGATACAGACGAGCAAAAAGCTGCAAGAAAACAGGCTATAGCCGACGGCACACTTGTTGCTACACAGGTACCATTTGATACTATGCAGTGCTGCTACGAGGGACTTAAGATAGCGCAGAACATGGTCGGCAAATCAAATCCAAACGCAGCCAGCGACTTAGGCGTTGCAATTCTGAACCTGATGGCAGGAATCAAAGGCGCGTGGCTCAATGTCAAGATTAATCTTCCGGGTGTGAAAGACGAGGCGAAAGCTGCGTATTTCGAAGCCGAGGGAAAGAAAATATATGATGATGCGGAAGCTATTGCAAGAAAGTTATATGATGAAATAGTAGAAAGCTTATAAGGAGAGAGAAGAAAATGGCAAAAATAATCGAATCAATACCAAACATCAGTGAGGGCAGAGACAAAGAAGTTATCGAGGCTTGTGTTGACCAGATAAGAACTACACCGGGCTGCACACTTCTTGACTACTCATCAGATCCAAGTCACAACAGAACAGTTATAACTTATATGGGAAGCCTTGAAGCCTGCGAAGAAGCAAGCGTTAAGCTGGCCAAAAAAGCAGTGGAGCTTATCGACCTGACAAAGCATGAGGGCGAACACCCGAGAATGGGCTGCGTTGACGTAATGCCGTTTGTTCCTATCAAAGAGGCAACAGTTGAGGAATGTGTTGAATTATCAAAGAGAGTAGGAGAGAGGATTGCCAAAGAAGCGGATCTTCCTGTATTCCTTTATGAAAGATCAGCAACTGCTCCTCACAGAACAAACCTTGCAAAGATAAGAAAAGGACAGTTTGAAGGAATGGCAGAAAAAGTACAGGACCCTGACTGGATTCCGGATTTCGGCGGACAGAGAATACACCCTACAGGCGGCGTTGTAGCTGTAGGCTGCAGACCTCCGCTAATCGCATATAACATAAACCTTGGAACTGACAATCTTGAAATCGCTTCAAAGATAGGCAAGATAATCAGAGAGTCCTCCGGCGGATTAAAATGCGTAAAGGCTATGGGAGTTATGCTTGAGGACAGAAACATCGCTCAGGTTTCAATCAATATGACAGACTTCACAGTAACTCCGCTTCACAGAGTTACAGAGCTTGTAAGAAACGAAGCTGCAAGATACGGAGTTCCTGTAATCGGTACAGAGGTTATAGGCCTTTGCCCTATGCAGGCGCTGTTTGATGCGGCAGAATATTATCTGCAGATTGAGGATTTCAAGCCTGATGTACAGGTTATCGAGAATCATCTGTTATAGAATTACAAATGATTATACAGCAGGGCAGGACCTTGCTGTATTTTTTATTGAGCGACAGTTTTGTGAAAGCGGTTTAAAATATTTAAAAATTCATACTTTTCAGTGGATTAATTCTAAGTACGATGTTAATATGATATAAAGGAGATCAGTAAAGGGAGGTTAGTGAAAATGGATTTAAACTCTCAGAATGTGAAATATGCGGTTCTTCAGGGGAACGAGGCCTGTGCAAAAGCCGCAATATACGCCGGGTGCAGATTTTATGCGGGATATCCCATAACTCCTTCCACCGAAATCATAGAGATGCTTTCCGAAGAAATGCCAAAAGCAGGCGGAGCATTTATACAGATGGAGGATGAAATAAGCTCAATCTGCGCTGCCATAGGAGCCAGATGGGGAGGCAGCAGGGCTATGACGGCGACCTCAGGACCCGGATATACGCTTATGCAGGAGGCGATAGGCTATGCGGCGGTGACAGAAACCCCGGTTGTTATTGTCAATGTTCAGAGAGGAGGACCTTCAACCGGTCAGCCTACTTTGTCCTCACAGCAGGACATATATCAGGCAAGGTACGGAAGTCATGGAGATTATGAGATAATATGTCTTGCGCCGTCGTCGGTACAGGAAATGTATGATTTTACAGTCAGAGCTTTTGAACTTTCAGAGCAGTTCAGGACGCCGGTAATTCTGCTTGCAGATGAAGTTATCGGACATATGAGAGAAAAAACAGTTATAGAATCCGGTTCAAAGACTATTAAGGCAGGGAAGAGAAAGTACGTGGTTTCTCCGCAGGCAGATTTTTTTCAGGGTGAAAACTCAATGGTAGAAGGGCAGCTTCACGATGAAAGAGGCAGGAGAATAGGCCACATGCCCGGCAGAAGCGGAGAGTTTATTCACAGCATAAATAAAAAGATAAGCGATAACATAGATGTAATCGCCGATGTTGAAACAATGTATATGGAGGATGCAGATGTGGCAATTCTTGCATGGGGCTCAGTGGTGCGACCATCAATGAATGCCATTAAACTTGCAAGAGGTGTCAGAGACAGCCGAATCAGAGCAAGAGCCAGAATTGTAAAGGATATTTTCAGGCGAGGCATATCAACGACAATAAATGCAGACTACAGCAGACTCAAAGTAGGCCTTATTAAAGTCAACACCGTATGGCCTTTTCCTGAGAAACAGATTCAGGAGATTGCAAAGAATATTGATATTGTAATAGTTCCCGAAATGAATGTGGGGAAATATGTGCGGGAGGTGCAGCGAGCATTACCGGACAAAAAAGTTGTCGAAATGTCAAAATGCGGCGGCGAGATACATACACCTAAGGAAATTCTCGACGAGATATTAAAGGAGGTGGGTGTGAGTGAATAAACTGTATGCAAAGTATATAAAACAGGACACACTGCCTACGCTGTTTTGCCCCGGATGCGGCAACGGTATTGTACAGCATGCCGCAATGGAGGCTTTTGACAGACTGGGCATTAAAGATGAAGTTGCCTGTGTAAGCGGCATTGGATGTTCCTCATGGATCCCCTGCTATTATAAGCTTGACTGTCTGCATACAATGCATGGAAGAGCAATAGCCTTTGCAGAGGGGCTGAAGCTTGCGCAGCCCGACAAAAAAATCATTGTTTTCACAGGCGACGGCGACTGCCTTGCCATTGGAGGAAACCATCTGCTGCACGCCTCGTCAAGAAATATAGATCTGACGGTCATAATGGTGAACAATTTTATATACGGAATGACAGGCGGACAGAAATCTCCGGAAACTCCCAAGGGGGCTAAAACAAAAACCTCGCCGTACGGGTCGATAGACGAACCGGTAAAGGGGTGCGAACTTGCAATGACCATGGGAGCCGGATATGTGGCAAGATGGACAACAGCTCATCCGGTTCAGCTTGCGAAAGCTATTGCAGAAGGCATCGAATACAGAGGTTTTTCATTTATTGAGGTACTGTCGCAATGTCCGGTACAGGCAGGCAAAAATGTTTACGGAGAAAAAGAACCGGCAAAGATCCTGAAAAAATACAGAGAGATAACATATATGAAACAGGAAGGAAAAGACCCGCCTGAAGGAAAAATCAGAATCGGCGTTCTGAAGCACGATACGGCTGCTGAGGAATATATTGATAAGGTGGAAAGAAAACTTGCAGAGCAGGGAATAAAGAGAGGTTAGTGTTATGGCTAATATAGACATAGACAAAATATGCTGCAAGGGGTGTAATATCTGTATTGAAATATGCCCCAGAGGAGTGTTTTCAAAATCAAGAAAAAGAAACAGATACGGCATAAATCTGCCGGAGGTTGCAAAGCCCGAAGATTGTACAGGATGCAGAATGTGTGAGAAGCTGTGCCCGGACGGGGCGATAGACGTTGTTGTGGAGGTAAACTAGATGAGAATTAATATCAGATTTGCAGGAGCCGGCGGACAGGGAGTTATACTTTCTTCTGTACTGCTTGCCAAAGCCTACGGCCTTGGAGAAAACTATAATATTTCGCAGACACAAAGTTACGGTCCCGAGGCCAGAGGGGGCTTCTGCAAGGCGGAGGTTGTAATCTCAGACGAGGAAATAGACTATATGAAAGTGGATATGGCAGATGTGTTTATAGCCTTTAACCAGGCCGGGTATGACAAATATATCGGTACAGTAAAAAAAGATGCGCTCCTCCTTATAAATTCAACCCTTGTCGAAGCGGAGCGCCAAAACGGCTTCAGCATTCCGGCTACGGAGATGGCTGAGCTTATGGGGAAACCCTATACGGTAAATATGATAATGCTGGGGGCGCTTACAAAACTGCTGCCTAAAATTCATTATCCTACAGTAGAAGCCGAAATACTGGATACTTTCTCTGCTTCTATGGCTGCGGACAATCTGGAGGCCTACAAAAAAGGATATGAATATGCGGCAGAAGCCGCAGCAGAATAAGAGCAATACAGCCAGCTCTTTAAAAAGTGACTGTGAGGATGAATTTCACAGCCACTTTTTTTAACGGGTTTTGTTGTTTTTTATTACGGTTCTTTCGGCATATCTGCCGAAGAAATGGTAGCCTGAGCCGCCCTCTGCAATAATATCAAGCAGCCCGTCGGCATTGGTTACGAGTATGCCTCCTGCGATGGTAACTCCCATATCAAACAGGACATCGGGGATCATTCCCGCAGTAGGTCCGGTAACTGCAATTTCTGCCCCCGGCTTTGCCATTTCAAGAAGCCCCGGAAGCGTATCGTTTAGTATTGTAACCCCTGTTATAACCAGAAGGTCGGAATAAGGTACAACTGTGTCGGCCTTATCTGCCGGAACGAAATATTTCATCTCGCGCTCTTTCAGGGTTTTGGGATCAAGCTCTAAAATGCTGAAATCGCTGCCCACGGCAATAAGCTTCTTTATAATTGGGACAAGCGCGCCGACTACTGCAGCTTTGCTGTAATTGGCAGGTTCTATTTCATCAAAGGTGTCAGCAACCTGTATGTCGTAATCTCCATGCTCAAACAGTATGGCGCTTAGAGCGTTGAGAGCCGCAATTCCGAGAGCTTTTTTGAGAGGATTATCCGAAAATATGTATTCAAGATAATCCGAAACCGGTCTGTCTGACAGCCTGCCCGAAAGCGGCATTGCCCTTGCGGAGCTTGGGCAGCATACAGTCCAAGGACAGCTCTTTCGACAGTGATTGTATCAATTTCCGGTTTCAGTCTGTCTTTGATAAGCTCAATTGTTCTTTCAAGAATTATATTACTCATAGCTATTTAATCTGCGCCTTTATTCTTTCTCTTGTCATTTCCTCGCCCATAATCTGCTGGATTTCCCAGATGTCAGGGGACTGCGCTCTGCCGGTTAAAGCAATTCGTATTATCGTTGAAACGTGACCCACATGGCCCTTGTAATCCTCAGGGTGTTTTTTGAAGTCCTTAGGTTTTACGGCATAGCCTAAATCAGCGGTTATGCCTCTGATTTTTTCGAACCAGCCGCTCTGGTCGTCACCGTGATCATAGGTATCAAGATATCTTGTCAGTATTTCGTTTGCATCTGCCGCAGCTTCTGCAGGAAATTCGTCCTGCTTGCTGTATTCAAAGAAATACCTGAAATATTCGATAATCTGTGAGGCCTTGATAAGGTCCTTTCTAGGCTTTTCGCCGGTTCTGTCAAGATCCAGCACTTTCAGCCAGTAAGCTCTGTCCTCAAGTACAGGCAGCAGATCTGTTCTGAATTCCTCCGCCCATTCTCTTATGAAATCATAGAGAGTAGCTGACGGTATTTTTACAAGCACATCTTTTGATACGTCCTCAAGCTTGTTAAGGTCAAACAGCGCGCCGCCGCCGTTCATTTTTTCTACTGTGAAGTCAAATGCCGAAACAGGCGCGTCAGGGTTTGCAATTCTCCATTCCTCAAAGTTGGAGTTTAATATAGTCAGCAGATATTCTCTGACTGCGTCAGGGTGATAGCCTTCGTTTCTGTAGTAGTCAAGTGACAGCTCAGGGTCCTTTCTCTTTGAAAGCTTTCTCTTGTTGCCCTCTTCATCAATTTTCATAAGCTGTCCTGTATGACAGAATATCGGCATTTCAAAGCCCAGCTTGGTGAACAGCTCTACGTGTATAGGAAGCGACGGTATCCATTCTGCGCCTCTGACCACATGAGTTGTTCTCATGAAATGGTCGTCTATAACGTGGGCGAAATGATAGGTCGGTATACCGTTTGTCTTGAGGATAACTGTATCCTGATTGTTTTCAGGCATTGAAAGCTCGCCTCTGATGCCGTCCTCAACAGTTATATGAGCAGGCTCGTCTACGCTGCCGTCTGATTTAAGTCTTACTACATAAGGAACTCCCGCGTCTATTTTTGACTGTATTTCCTCTAAGGACATATCTCTGCATTTTGCAAACTGTCCGTATATTCCGGGGTTCAGCTTGTTTGCCTCCTGATAGGCTCTGATTTCGTTTATCTCATCTTCCGTCAGAAAGCAAGGGTATGCCTGTCCCTTTTTAACCATTTCCTTGGCAAAGCACTGGTAAATCTCGCCTCGTCTGCTTTGGCAGTACGGGCCGTAGCTGCCTGTTTCTCCGTCAAGCAGAGCGCCCTCGTCAAAATTAATTCCGAAGAAGTCCAGCGACTTTATAATTGTTTCGACTGCGCCCTCAACATATCTCTTGTCGTCGGTGTCCTCTATTCTGAGATAAAAAACTCCATTGCTCTGGTGCGCAAGTCTCTCATCGGCAAATGCTCCGTACAGGTTGCCCAGATGTATGAAGCCTGTAGGTGACGGTCCGAGTCTTGTTACCTTGGCGCCCTCAGGGAGAACTCTCTTTGGAAAATGCTCCTCGTAATATTCAGGTGTTTTATCAATGTGCGGAAACAGAAGCTCCGCAAGCTTGTTATAGTCCATATCTTAAACCTCCAATGGTATTGTGATTTGATTTACCATACCATTATACATTGTAGAAACCTTTTAATGCAATGGATATTTTACCATTGACGTACTTTGGTGAAACAAGGTACAATATACCTGTATAAACTTATTTAAAATCAGGGGACTTACAGCAATATGACTATCAGAAACTACGGAAAAAGAATTTTAAGCGCGCTTTTGTGCTTATGCATGCTATTTACTATGTCGGGACTTGAGGCGGGAGCCGCTTCATATTCCATTACGGTCAGCAATCTGACTACGCCGGAGACTATAACGGCAGGCGACAGCTTTGACATCAAGGGTACAATCAGAAGCACATATACTATTAAAAGTGCAAAAATAGGAATTTGTGATAAGGACGGCAAATGGATTTCAGGGCACTATACTACGAAGAAGCCCGCAAAGAAAATCTACGGCCTTTCAAATGCAAACGACAGGCTTCATATAGATACTCTGTCAAAGGGTACATACTATCTCAAGGTATATGTGACAGATTCCGAAAATCACAAAAAAACCGCGGTTAAGCAGGAGTTCACAATTAAAGCTGCATCAGCTTTTTCAATAAAGGATTTAAGCGTACCCGAAAAACTGACAGAGGGCGATACTTTCAGTGTAAAGGGGACAGTTAAGAGTGAATATAATATAACGAGTATTAAAATCGGCGTATGCGATACAGGGGGCAACTGGCTTTCGGGACATTATACAACCAGAAAACCGGCAAAGAAAACCTATAGTCTGGCAAATGCCAGCAGCAGTATGAAATTCAGCACGCTGACCCCGGGCAAATACTGTTTTACAGTTCAGGCTACAGACAGCAACAAGACAACAGAAACCATACTTAAAAATGAATTTACGGTTGTCAAGAAACCCTCAAAGATTACTGTTTCAGGGTACACCTATCCTGTTTCACTAAAAGAGAGCAGTCCGTTTACTCTCAAGGGTACTGTTAAGTCTGTCTACAATATCAAGAGAGTAAGAGTAGGCATATGGAACAATGCCACCGGCAAGTGGTATTCGGGAATGATGGTGGAGTTCAAACCGAATACAACCACCTTTGATATATCGCAGGCAGATAAGGAAATCAGATTTTCTGATCTTACTGAGGGCACCTACTATTACAAGGTTTATGTAACGGATACAGAGGGGTACAGCAGATCGGTAATTAAAAAGAAATTCAACGTATCAAAGATTGCATCGAAGTTTACGGTTTCATCAAATGTATCCTATCCGTCAATTATGACAAGGGGAAGTTCGTTTTCTCTTGTAGGCACTGTAAATTCCGCTGTTGAGCTTGACTCTGTTACAATCGGCATATGCGACAGTGACGGCAACAGGCTTTCAGGCTTCAACAGGACAGTTAAAAACATAAAAGAAAAGAAATTTTACATATACACCGTAGATGAATATATACCGTTTGGCAAGCTTGAGCCGGGACAGTACATATACAGGATTTACGCCAAGGACCTTAACGGTACAGGTAAGACTGTCCTTAACAAAACGTTTACTGTAATGTCAAAGTTCACTATGGATACGACAACTACGGGCAGCAGCATATCTCAGGAAATGTACGATGCAATAAATGCAGAGGATATATTCTTTGCTCAGGCATGGGGAAGAGGCGGCTGCACAGTGGTTGCGGCAGGAATGATGGCTAGAAGAAAAGCTGTAATGAGCGGAGTTTCCAAATCCAAATGGAGCCTGCTTACAGAGGATAATCTGAGAGCCGACAGAAGCATCTGGGTTTACGGCGCCGGGCTTTTCAGAGACTTTACAATCATTGATATGAATATAACCCAGGTGAATTTTGACAGCAAGGCTACGACAGCTTCAAAGAAAAAGAAGCTGATATCTATGCTTGAGCAGCACCCTGAGGGAGTTGCCATATATTCCAAATACGGCGGCAAGGCTCACGCAGTGCTTCTTACAGACTATACAGATGGCGTGTTCTATGTGGTTGACCCTGTATACGGCAAAAAGGTAACCATGGCGGAGAGCACTCTTTACAGCAAAAGCGCAACCCAGACCAGCAGACTGGCGGCGCTGCATTCATACTGGTATATAAAACATTAGGGACGATAATAAAATGAGTGAGAATTACAAATTTATAAATCACAGTAAATGTGAGTTTTTCCCTTGTCACAAGACAGATAAGCCTGAAGAATTTAATTGTTTGTTCTGTTATTGCCCGCTTTATGCTCTGGGTGATTCATGCGGCGGTAATTTTAAATATACCGAGGGCGGCATCAAGGATTGCAGTGACTGTATGATTCCTCACAGCAAAGGTGGATATGAATATATAAGCCGTAACTTTGACAGGATAATGGAAATGGTGAAAAAGGAAAATGGAAACAAATAATAAGAGCAGAGTCCTTATGGGCACATTGTGTATGCTGGCTTCTACGATATGCTACGGATTTATATCCACCATATCAATCAAGGCGCTTAATGCCGGAGCCGCAACCGAGACGATACTGTTTGACAAGTTTCTGTATGCCGCAATACTTATATGGGCGTACATCTTCATTAAGAAGATACCGTTTAAGATTGAAAAAAGTCAGATACTGATGCTGATTGCGGTTATTGTGTCCTACAATATGCTGGCTCTGTGTCTGTATGAGGCGTTTAATTACATTCCGGGCAATCTGACTATTGTGCTTAACTTTACATATCCGGCAATGATAATTGTTTTTGAGGCTCTGACAGGCAGAGCGAGGTTTTCGATTATACGGGCAGGTTCAATTCTGTTTTCGGTAATCGGATTTGTGCTGATTGTCTGCGAGGAGTCCATAACTCTAAGTGTTATAGGGATTGTGTTTGCCATAGGGGCGGCAGTTTCACAGGCCTGCTACGTTATAGCCCTAGGCTCTGACAGAGTCAAGAGGCTTCACCCTATTGCTGCGGCAGGATATGTTACGGCGGGGGCTACTGTTTTTAATCTTGTGAGGACTGCATTTTCGGGAGAAGCTCTGTTTACATCAGGCGGAGAGCAGCTTGTATGGACGCTGGTGCTTTCGTTCTTCTGCGCATTTCTTGCAATCCTGCTGTTTTGCATAGGCGTTAATATGATAGGTTCGGGAAAAGCTGCGGTAATAAATACGCTGGAGCCTGTGGTGGCCTGTGTTGCAGGCTATGTGTTCCTGAGCGAAACCATGACATTTACGATGGCTTTAGGCTGCGTTGCAATAGTGATAGCAGTATTTATAATAAATTTTGACGGAAAAAAACCAAAGCATGAATAAAACAACAAAACCGATAATAAAGTATGTCTGTCTTGCGGCAGGCATATATATTATGACACTTGGCGGCACGCTGGCAATGACAGGAGCCATAGGAGTATGTCCTCTGGACGCCGCAATCATTACAGGTGCCAGTGTTACAGGCCTCAGTATAGGCAGCTTTAATATAATTGTCAATCTTGTGTTTTTCTTTGCGCAGATTGCAATACTCAAAAAAGAATATCAGCCGCTGCAGCTTCTGCAGTTTCCCATATCGTTTCTGTTTGGCTGGTTTGTTGACTTTAACCTCAAGTACATATGGGCGTCAGTCAGCGCGGATATATACATAGTCAGCATACTGTTTGTGGTTTTAGGTATGGCTGTTGAAGCCGTAGGGATAAATATTGTGCTTCAGGCAGATGTTGTTATGACGCCTGTTGACGGATTTTACTATGTGCTTTCAAAGAAGCTGGGCAAAAGCATAGGGACTATGAGGCTGGCGCTTGACGGCGTACTGCTTGTTTTAAACTTAGCTGCAATACTTGCCGTAAGCCATGTATGGACAATCCGCGAGGGTCCGGTTATTGCGTTTTTCGTGCTGGGACCGTGCATAGACCTTTTCAGAAAACCGGTTGCGAAAATTATGAGCAGGCTGGACTGATGAGTTGGAGGCATATAAATCAATTTATATTAAAACTTTGTAATGGAGCAGTGTTTGTGATATAATTACTGCTAATATTATTTATTTTTGGTGGGAGAAGAAGATATGATTAAATATGAAAGTACAAGAGGAAGCAAGAACACATTAAACGCTGCGGCAGCAGTAATTCAGGGGATAGCAGAGGACAAGGGCCTTTACGTTCCCGATCATATTCCGGCACTTCCTTTTGAAATAAAGGATATGCAGGGCAAATCCTACAAGGAGATTGCAAAAGCAGTAATAGGAGCTTTCTTTACGGATTATACATCAGAGGAAATGCAGTACTGCATAGACGGAGCATATACAGGTAAGTTTGAGGCAGAGGAAATAGTACCGCTGGTAAAGGCGGGAGATGCATATTTTCTTGAGCTTTATCACGGCAGAACTGCCGCATTTAAGGATATGGCGCTGTCAATTCTGCCTTATCTGCTTACTACAGCGATGAAAAAAGAAAACGAAGACAAAAAGGTCTGCATACTTACGGCAACATCAGGAGATACAGGCAAAGCGGCTCTTGAAGCCTTTGCAGATGTTCCGGGCACAGAAATTATAGTGTTCTTCCCTGACAGCGGAGTAAGCCAGGTGCAGGAAAGACAGATGATTACCCAGGAGGGAGCAAACACTCACGTATTTGCAATCAAGGGAAACTTTGACGATGCGCAGACAGGAGTCAAGAAGATTTTCAATGACGATGCCTTTGCCGCAAAGCTGGCGGGCTACGGCTGCAAGCTTTCATCTGCAAACTCAATCAATATAGGCAGACTTATTCCTCAGGTGGCATACTATGTATACGCATACATCAAAATGGTTGAAACAGGAGCAGTCAAAGACGGCGAGAAGATTAACATCGTAGTTCCTACAGGAAACTTCGGAAACATACTTGCAGCTTACTACGCATCAAAGATGGGTATTCCTGTTAATAAATTCATATGCGCTTCGAACAAGAACAAAGTACTTACAGACTTCATAAACACAGGCACATACAGCACTGACAGAGAGTTCTATCTGACAAACTCACCGTCAATGGATATCCTCATATCCTCAAACCTCGAAAGACTTCTTTATCACCTGTGCGGCGGCAATGGTGAGGAAGTAAAGGCGATGATGGAAAGTCTTGATAAGAACAAGCAGTATACAGTAAGCGATCAGATAAAAGAAGGCATGAAAGAATTCTACGGCGGCTCATGCAGCGTTGAGCAGACCAATGAAGCCATCGGTAAAATGTATGCGGACAACGATTACCTGATGGATACGCATACAGCAGTTGCCTACAAGGTATACGAGGACTATAAGGCGGCGACGGGAGATGATACTCCGGCTGTAATAGCATCAACTGCAAGCGCATACAAATTTGCAGAAAGCGTTGCAAATTCAATAGGCATAGATGGTGATATGAACGGCTTTGAATATATAGACGCCGTAAACCAAAAGACAGGGGTAAGAGTACCTGTGGGACTTAAAAACCTGGACAAAAAAGAAATCAGACACAAAGACGTCATAGAGATAAAGGATATGATGAAAATGGTTGAACAATCAGTTAAATAGGAGAATGTTATTATGACTACCACAACCTTATTTATAATACTTGCAGTGTTCACAGTTGTATATCTTGTTGCGACTGTAAAGGTAAGAAGAGCGGAAACCCCGCAGGAGCGCAAGCTTTATTCGACTCTCAGATGGATAGGCGTTGCAGGACTTATCGCTGTTGCGCTTTTGTCTATGACTTTGGAATAGTGTACGGCAAACAGGTGGATTATGCTCAGAGAACACATTACAGACTATGAGCCGTACAATGAACAGGAAATGCGGGACAGGCAGATAATGCTGCATATTATAGACAGCTGTGACGATTATCTGCTGAGATCAAATGAAACTGCGCATTTTACTGCATCTGCGTGGGTTGTAAATCATGACAGAAGCAAGGTTCTGCTTATTCATCACAATATATACAATGCATGGACATGGACAGGCGGTCATGCAGACGGAGAGGAAGACCTTCTTCAGACAGCGCTCAGAGAAGTGCGGGAGGAAACAGGTCTTGCGAATATAAAGCCTGTGAACAGGGATATCTTTTCAATAGAGATAATAACTGTTGACGGACATATCAAATCCGGCAGATATGTTTCGTCTCATCTGCATCTTAATGTTACATATCTGATAGAGGCAGACGAAGACGAGGCGCTGCATATAAAAGCGGACGAGAACAGCGCTATAGGCTGGTTTGAGCCCGAAAAGCTGGATATGCTTTCAGATGAGAAATGGATGAAAGAATTTGTGTATGCCAAGCTTCAGGATAAACTAAAGGGAGAATAGAATGCTCAAATATATACTTACAGCAGTTATAATAATATGCCTTGTGATATATTTCTACGCTGTATCAAGAAGCAATACAATCAAAAGAACCGGAGATTTAAGGCCCAGTGACGCCGAGAAAAACAGGGCGATGCTCGATAAGCTTAACAAAATCAAGCTGGTATCATTAATAGTGCTTATTTTAACAGCGATAGTCACGATGATATTGTAAATTGTTTGTAAAACCTATTTTAAAACAAAAACTTTGTGAAAAATCACAAAAACCTGTTGACAAATAAAAAATGATGATATAGAATTAAGAAAACCGATGAGGAAGAGGAGTAGTTTTTATTCAGATATCACAGAGAGCCGCAGGTGGTGAGAAGCGGTATAGCTGATAGATACGAATGGACTTCCGAGGGCAAACCCAAAGCGCAGGCAAGTAGGGGCGACGGAGAACCCTCCGTTATCAAAGGTAACCATATGTCAGTATGGTAAGCGGGTGCAGCAATGCACCAAGCCGGGTGGCACCGCAGGAGATTATTATATCCTGTCCCAGCATTAAACTATGCAGGGACAGGATTTGATTGTTTTTGTGATAAAACCTAAAAGGGAGAAACAGGAGGAAATTAATATGACAGACAAAACAATACCTTACAAAATATATTTAGAAGAAAACGAGATGCCTAAATACTGGTACAATGTGCGCGCGGATATGACAAACAAACCTGCGCCGCTGGTTAATCCGGGAACAGGCAAGCCAATGACAGCAGAGGAGCTGGGCGGAGTATTCTGTGAGGAGCTGGTTAAGCAGGAGCTTGACAACGACACCAGATACTACCCTATACCGCAGGAAATCCTTGATTTCTACAAGATGTACAGACCGTCACCTCTGACAAGAGCATACTGCTTAGAGAAAAAGCTTGATACACCGGCAAAGATTTACTACAAATTTGAGGGTAACAACACAAGCGGAAGTCACAAGCTGAACTCAGCCATAGCTCAGGCATACTATGCAAAACAGCAGGGACTAAAGGGCGTTACAACAGAAACAGGCGCAGGCCAGTGGGGTACTGCTTTGTCAATGGCGTGCGCATATCTTGATCTTGACTGTGATGTATATATGGTTAAGGTTTCATATGAACAGAAGCCGTTCAGAAGAGAGGTTATGAGAACCTACGGCGCAAAGGTTACACCGTCACCGTCAATGAATACCAATATCGGAAGAAAAATAAATGAGGAATTTCCGGGAACAACAGGAAGCCTTGGCTGCGCAATATCAGAAGCAGTAGAAGCAGCTACAAGCAGAGACGGCTACAGATATGTTCTGGGCAGCGTTCTTAATCAGGTGCTGCTGCATCAGTCTGTTATAGGTGTAGAGGCAAAGCTGGCAATGGACAAATACGGCATCAAGCCTGATGTTATCATAGGCTGTGCAGGCGGCGGATCCAATCTCGGCGGCCTTATTTCACCGTTTATGGGCGAAAAACTCAGAGGCGAAGCAGATTATCAGTTCATAGCTGTAGAACCTGCATCATGCCCGAGCCTTACAAGAGGAACATTCGGATATGACTTCTGCGACACAGGCAAGGTTTGCCCTCTGGCTAAAATGTATACGCTGGGCAGCGGCTTTATACCGTCGGCAAATCATGCAGGCGGCCTTAGATACCATGGCATGAGCCCTACGCTCTCACAGCTTTACCATGACGGATATATGGAAGCAAGAGCAGTTGAACAGACAAGCGTATTTGAAGCCGCAGAGCTGTTTGCAAGAACCGAGGGAACACTTCCTGCACCTGAAAGCAGCCACGCAATCAAGGTTGCAATAGACGAAGCAATCAAATGCAAGGAAACAGGCGAAGAAAAAACAATACTGTTCGGACTTACAGGTACAGGCTACTTCGATATGTACGCATACGAAAAATTCCACAATGGCGAAATGTCGGACTACATACCTACAGATGAAGAGCTTGAAGCAAGCTTCGCATCAATGCCAAAGATAGACTAACACAGAATAAATACAAGATAGACATATAAACACAAAGCCGCTTCGGACTATTCCGAAGCGGTCTTTCTATGAGGTCATGGCATCGTCAATATCTCCGTCGCGGCCGTTTTCTCTGATGGTGCCGTCATCTGTAACAGTAAGATCAAAGGTTACGGTATACATCACATCATCACCGTTTTGATATGTCATAGTCAGAAGCAAGTCGCCTGCAGATATGCCCTTAACGGTATAGTGCTGCCATTTAACAGCATCAGGGTCGGGCTTTGTCGTGACTTTGAGCTCTATTTTTCCGTCACCTTTCATATCATATTCCCACTTATAGTTTTCAGACCTGTCTGCAAGGCTGAAAGAAGTAAAATCGTCATCTGATGTATAATTGGCAAAGCTCAGGCTTTTGCCGTTATGTGAGAGCTTTATGCGCCCCGGTGTGACAGCTTCAAATTCTAAAGTGTCTTTTTCTTTAAGATCCCAGCAGGCAGGCGGATCAAAATCATCGCTTCCGCAGTTTATATCAACAGTCCCCGTAAGCGCATCTGCCGAACCTTTCATAGTGCCGGATATGCCGGGATTTCCTGCCTCCGCATCGTAAAGACTGAAATGCCCGTTTTCTTCAATCCTGAGAGCCAGATAGCCGTAGCCTGTTTCACAGCCGTAGGAACTGTCCTGACATATCCATTCGCCTGTAAGCGCCTTTGGAATCTCTGCAGCGCAGGAACACAGCGGAAATACAAAGAACAGAGTGACTGCAAGAGCCAGTAAAAGCTTTTTCATTTTTGTATTACTCCTTTTGATACATATACTGTTTTACAGGTATGGGCTGGTCAGTTGTCCAGAAGAGTCCATTCATCATCGACAGCATCATAGATATATACAATATTGTCTGAAACGGCAAAAAGCTCTTCCCGTACAAAATGATCAGAGTGATCTGTCCCCATAGCAAACAGCATACAGTCAACACCGTTTATTTCCTGTTTTTCGTCAAGATAGAGCAGTTTCATGCCCTGTTCAAGCCCCTGCTTTACTTTGGTTCTTTCGCGGAGCAGTTCTGAGGCAATCTCAGTATCACTTTGTCCGGAGGCGGCAGGGAGTGTAAAATCATAATAACCGTCCTCCATGGCAACAGTGCTGTCATTCAAGGAAACTCCGGGATGGAATGTGTATTTGTCAGAGCCGTCGGTTACATATATTACAGTATTTGAATATATATCACTGAAATTGCAGCGGAGAAGAACTGTTTCTCCCGGTCTGCCTTCGAAGATTACATTATCAGGTTCATCTATGTATTCACATGTTTCCGTAAGAGTGGTGCCGCATATGAGTATTGAACAGGTATCGTCTGCCGGCACAAGAGCATAAAGCTCATCGCCCTCGTATGAAACAAAGCTGCAGGCCTGTTTCTGACATAAAAACGGATATTTATCTGCATAGGCGCTGCTGTCTAAAAAGGACATAACATCTTCATCTGTTTCTTTGTCGGCGATATATCCGATAAAAGCTGCGCCGAGAATGCTGCCGCTGTCTCTGATTTCTCCCTGAAGTATATCAAGCGCCGATTCTTTTTCGGGTTCAGGGGGCCCGGCCGGAGCGTCCTTGCAGGCTGCGGCAGGGATAAGACATAAAACAACCAGTATTACCAATAAAAAAGATTTTAATTGCATTTCAGATCACCTCCGTTTACGAAGTCACAGATTTATTTGTTATTGTACCATTAAACAGAGAAGCTTACAATAAGAGGGGGATAAACAATAATATTAATATCATCATTAATGTGCTATACTATCTATGTAAAAAACACAAAGGAATAATGTATGAAAAATCTTATTAAATATCTTAAACCATATACGAAGGAGAGTATACTGTCGCCGTTTTTCAAACTGCTGGAGGTGGTGTTTGACCTTATGGTGCCTGTTGTTGTTGCCAGAATGATAGATACAGGAGTGGCGCAGCAGGATTACACCTTTATATTCAGGTGCGCCGCAATTCTGCTTGCTATGGCGCTGCTGGGGCTTTTGTGCAGCGTTACGGCGCAGTATTTTGCGGCTAAGGCTGCCGCAGGCTTTGGAGCATCTCTCAGACAGACAATGTTTGATCATATCCAGAAATTTTCTTTTTCTATGCTTGACAGGGCAGGCAGCGATACACTGATTACAAGAATAAATGATGATGTGAATCAGGTGCAGAATGGTGTCAATATGTGCCTCAGGCTGATACTGCGAAGTCCGTTTATTGTTTTTGGGGCGACTGCAGTGGCGTTTACGGTTAATGTTAAATGCGCCGTTATATTTGCAGTGACAGTGCCGGTACTGTTTGCGGTGATTTTCGGCATTATGCTTGTCAGCATACCGCTTTTCAAAAAAGTGCAGGCGGGGCTTGACAGGATAACAGAGCTTACAAGAGAAAACCTTACAGGAGTTCGTGTAATAAGGGCATTCTGCCGCGAGAAATATGCGGCGGGAGAGTTTGAGGACAGCAACAGGGAGATTACAGGACTGAATGAATTCGTCGGAAAGATTTCTGCCGTACTTAATCCGCTTACTTATGCCCTGATAAATATAGCGGCAGTAATTCTGATTGACAAAGCAGCGATAGAGGTCAATTTGGGGAATCTGCAGCAGGGAGAGACTGTCGCACTGTATAACTATATGATGCAGATTATTGTTGAGCTCATCAAGCTGGCGGCGCTGATTATAACGCTGAATAAATCAATGGCATGCGCAGGCCGTATATCAGAGGTGCTTGCGATGAAGCCCGATATGGAATATCCCGAAGAGGATACTGCTTTTGCAGGAAAAGGGAACTTTGCCGTTGAGTTTGACAATGTTACTTTCTGCTATGAAAATGCCGCAGCCCCAAGCCTTAAAAACATATCATTTGCGGCAGAGCGCGGACAGACTGTAGGAATTATAGGCGGTACGGGAAGCGGCAAAACCACACTGGTAAATCTGATTGCCAGATTTTATGATGCTACAGAGGGAATGGTTCTGCTTGACGGAGCGGATATAAAGGGGTATTCAAAGGAAAGCCTTGACCGCAAAACAGGAATAGTGCAGCAGCGGACAGTGCTGTTTAAAGGAAGTATACGGGATAATCTTAAATGGGGCAATGAAGCCGCAGATGATGACAAGCTGTGGGAAGCGCTTGAAACCGCGCAGGCAAAAGATGTAGTACAGGGCAAGCCGGGACAGCTTGATTTTGAGCTTGAACGTGGCGGCGGTAATCTTTCGGGAGGCCAGAGGCAGCGTATTTCCATTGCAAGAACTCTCGTCAAAGAGCCGGAAATATTGATTTTTGATGACAGCTTCAGCGCACTGGATTTTGCTACAGAGGCGGCGCTCAGGAAGGCTCTGCACAAAATGAACAGGCAGGCTGCTGTATTTATTGTTTCGCAGAGAATTTCAGCCATCAGAGCCTCAGATATGATAATCGTACTGGATAACGGCTCTATGGCAGGCAAAGGCAGCCACGAGGAGCTTATGAAAACCTGTGAAACATATCAGGAAATATACTATTCACAGTTTCCGGAAGAAAGGTGTGCAAAATGAGCAGTAAAGATAAGAAAAAAGGCGAAAGCCGCAAGACTGTCCGTAAACTGATGCAGTTTATTGCAGGCTATAAATGGCTGCTGGCGCTGAGTATAATTCTTGCCGCAGCTTCGGTCATATTGCAGCTTTATGTGCCGGTGCTTTTCGGTAATGCCATAGACCAGATTATATCCGAGCACAATGTGTTCTTTGATAATATGTGGGTGTATCTGAGGCAGATAATCATATTTGCAGCAGGCGCCGCTTTGCTTCTTTGGGTTATGAACCTTGTCAATAACCGTATGACCTACAGAGTAGTGCAGGATATACGATCAAAGGCTATAAATCATATACAGAAGCTGCCGCTGTCGTATCTTGACAGGCATGCCGCAGGAGATATTGTCAGCCGTATTATTGCTGATGCTGATATTCTTTCGGACGGTCTGCTGCTGGGCTTTACACAGCTTTTTGTCAGCGTTGTGACGGTTATAGCCACACTTGTATTTATGTTTGCTCAGAATGTATGGATTACGCTGCTGGTAATACTGCTGACACCGCTTAGTTTTCTGGTTGCAAAATTCATAGCTTCACGTTCGTTTAATATGTTCAGGAAGCAAAGTGAGGCAAGAGGCGTGCAGACTGCGCTGGCGGAGGAGATGATAAGCGGACAGAAAACTGTAAGAGCCTTTGGATATGAAAAAAGAGCCTCAGGGCAGTTCAGAGAAATAAATGAGGAGCTGAAAGAATACAGTCAGAAAGCCGTATTTTACAGCAGCCTTACAAACCCATGCACCAGATTTGTAAATAATATAATATATGCGGGAGTTGCGCTTGTCGGCGTACTGCTTATTCCGGGCGGAGCGCTGACCGTCGGCGGCCTTACGATTATGCTGTTTTATGCAAATCAGTATATGAAGCCGTTTAACGATATAAGTTCGGTTGTTACCGAAATGCAGAATGCCCTTGCCTGCGCGGCAAGAATTTTTGAGCTGCTTGAGCAGCCGGAGGAGCCTGATGATAAAGAGGACGTGCTGCAGGATATAAAGGGTGAGGTGGATATCGAAGATGTCAGCTTCAGCTATGTCAAGGACAGCCCTCTTATAGAGGATTTCAATCTCAATGTGTCTCCGGGAATGAGAGTTGCGATTGTGGGACCTACGGGCTGCGGCAAAACAACCCTCATAAATCTGCTCATGAGATTTTATGATGTAAACAGCGGCAGTATCAGAATTGACGGAACCCCGATAACCGATATTTCAAGACATTCCCTCAGAGAAAGCTTCGGAATGGTGCTGCAGGACACATGGATTAAGCGCGGCACTGTCAGGGAAAACATAGCCTTTGGCAGGCCTGAGGCTTCTGATGAGGAAATCATAAAAGCCGCAAAGGAAGCTCACAGCTGGGAGTTTATAGAGAAGCTGCCTGAGGGCCTTGATACTGTTTTAAATGAGGACAGTCTGAGTCTGGGGCAGAAACAGCTTCTGTGTATTACAAGGGTAATGCTTATATCACCGCCTATGCTCATATTAGATGAGGCAACTTCAAATATAGATACGAGGACAGAGCTTCAGATACAGGAGGCCTTTGACAGACTTATGGAGGGCAGGACCAGCTTCATTGTCGCTCACAGACTTTCGACCATAAGAAACGCCTCCCTAATTATTGTTATGCGTGGCGGAAAAATCGCAGAGCGCGGCAGACACGGGGAACTGCTTGCAGGAGGCGGGCTTTACAGTGAAATATACAACAGTCAGTTTCAGGAAACCTGAGAATTAAACCTGTGATGTGTGTTAATTTGCTGCGGCAGGTGGTATCGTTTTTTCAGAGGGAGGTATGGTATGGACCAGAGAGAAATAGGGAAATTCATTGCTTCGTGCAGAAAAAACAGAGATATGACTCAGAGCGAGCTTGCAGAGAAGCTGGGAGTAAGCATTAATGCCGTAAGCAAATGGGAGCGCGGCGTCAATCTTCCCGATTATTCAAACCTGCAGGAGCTGTGCAGTGTTTTGGGAATATCACTGAATGAGTTCTTTGCAGGCAGGCGCCTTGAGGAATGTGAGATTGAGAGGCAGTCGGAGGAGAACCTGCTCAGTGTTGTGAAGCAGTCCGAAAAAAACAGAAGAAGAAATAAAGTGATAACAATTGCAGTTCTGCTGCTGCTTGCAGTGGCCACCGTTATATGCTCAAGACCGCTGCTTATAAAGAATGGATTTGTTATGGACGATGACCTTAAATATTCACAGCAGTATGTAGTCGGGGAGGGCAATACTGTCGGAAGTGTGGATACAGATTGGTTCCTTGAGAAAAGCCTTGATTTTGAAATAGGCGCCAACAAATACGGAGTTGCTGTATTTAAAGACCCCAAAAAAGCTATGAGGCGGCTCAAAAAGGATTATAAGAAAGGCCTTTGGCAGATACGGCTTGAATGTGGTATGATACCTCTGACTGATTTTACATACTGGTTTTATAAAAATAATGGCTGGCAGGTTGGCGGCAGTGAAGAGGCAAGTAGGCAGGCTTCTTTTGTAACTGATTTTATGAATATATACGAAAACAGCTTCAGAGAACCTTCAGATTAACAATTTGTGAAAAAACACAAAAGGGTTTTAAAAACAGTTGACAGTATAAAAAAGGTAAATATGGTATGGACCAGAGAGAAATAGGGAAATTCATTGCTTCGTGCAGAAAAAACAGAGATATGACTCAGAGCGAGCTTGCAGAGAAGCTGGGAGTAAGCATCAACGCCGTAAGCAAATGGGAGCGCGGCGTCAATCTTCCCGATTATTCAAACCTGCAGGAGCTTTGCAGTGTTTTGGGAATATCACTGAATGAGTTCTTTGCAGGCAGGCGCCTTGAGGACAGTGAGATTGAGAGGCAGTCGGAGGAGAACCTGCTCAGTGTTGTGAAGCAGTCCGAACTGGACAGGCAAAGAAAAAAATGGGACAGAGCGCTCAAGCTGGTGGTTCTTGCTATAGTGATTTTTGCAGCGGGCAGATTTGTGCTTGCAATGAACGGATACATTCCGGCGCTGGATCTTATGTGCGTAAAGGAATACGGAACGGGTACTGTCGGCGATGTGGACACAGATTACTTCCTTGAGAAAAGCCCTGACTTTGAAATCGGAGCCAATATATACGGACACGCTGTATTCACGAAACCTGCAAAGGCTATGAAGAGGCTCAAACAGGACTATGCCGAGGGCATTGCGCTGATACAGCGGGAATTTGATTTAAGGCCTCTTAACTGTCATACATATCATTCTTACGGCAATTACGGCTGGCAGGTTACAGGCGGCAGTGAAGAAGCCAGAAAGCAGGCAGGCTTTGTGACCGGCTTTATGGATATATATGAAAACAGCTTCAGATAAATAATTTGTGTAAAAATACAAAAAAGTTTTCAAAAAATAGTTGACAACACAAAAAATGAGTGGTAGTATATGACCATACCAAATAAATAAGAACAAACCGAAGACGAGGAAGTAAAACTGAGGTACGGTTTCCCAGAGAGTCCGGGGCGGTGTGATCCGGATAAATGCAGTTTCAGTAAATGGGCCTCCGAGGGCGAGGTGAACGGTATTTGCCAAGTAGCCAAGACGTGATGCCGGCGTGACGGGCAGGGAGTGTGACGGCACTCTGCAGAGAGAACGGATTTTTCCGTTAAACAAGGTGGTACCGCAGGCATACGCTTGTCCTTGAGTGAGGACAGGCGTTTTTTATTTTACAGCCTGCGACAGTTTGCAGAGACTCCTGACATCTTAGACAAACAAAAAGAAAGGAGAGTTCTGTACGAGAAGATACAGGACAACAAAACAAATGAAAAAGAAACTGATGGCAATTACCCTTATAGCACTTATGGTGATAACAGCAATGTTTACAGGCTGCGGACAGCAGAGCAGCTCATCGGGAGACGGTGAAACTTTCAAAATCGGTCTTGTGCAGCTTATGGAGCACACCTCTTTAGACCAGATTAGAGAGTCAATCATAGCAGAGCTTGAAGCAGAGGGTTATGTGGACGGCGAAAATATAACAATAGATTATCAGAATGCACAGGGCGAGCAGTCAAACCTCAAGACTATATGTCAGGGCTTTGTTGCAGACCAGGTTGATGTGATTGTGGCAATAACAACTCCTGCAGCGCAGGTTGCAATGGGCGAAACAACAGACATTCCGATCATATTCTCAGCAGTTACTGACCCTGTAGCGGCAGAGGTTGTTTCAGACCTTGAAAATCCGGGAGGAAATATTACAGGAACATCAGATGCAATTGACGTGGATCAGATAATAGAGCTTGCCAAAGAACTGACACCGGGATTTAAGACTATAGGCGCGCTTTACAACTCAAGTGAAACAAACTCAGTTGCAACAGTTGAAAAACTTAAAGAATATGCAGATGCCAACGGCTTTGAAGTAATCGAAACAGCTATCACAAGCGGCAACGAGATTCAGACAGCGGCGCAGAGCCTTGCAAAGAAATGCGACATAGTATTCTCACCTACAGACAATACCGTTGCAACATCAATAGCTACTGCAAATGAAGTATTCACAAAGGCAAAGATACCGTTTTATGCAGGCGCAGACTCAATGGTAAAGGACGGAGCATTTGCAACATCAGGTGTTGACTATGAATACCTCGGACAGCAGACAGCAAATATGGTTGTTGAAGTTCTAAGCGGTGCTGACACAGCAACAATGCCTGTAAGAACAATGGACGAAACAAGCATATTCATCAACAGCGATACAGCGGCTGCTCTCGGAATTGAAATTCCTGAATCAGTATTAAGTAAAGCAACAGATCTTGCAAAAGAGGATTTATAAAGGACAGTACAAATGCTAATCATTATCTTATTGGAATCATTGGAACTAGGGCTGATATATTCAATATTGGCCCTTGGAGTATTTTTATCATTCAGAACACTTAACACACCAGACCTTACGGTTGACGGAAGTATCGTTACGGGAGCAGCTATATCAGCAGTAATGTGCAGCGCTGCGGCCGATATGAGCCCGCATATGCAGGTTGTTATGTGCATACTGGCGCTTGCAGCTTCATTTGTTCTCGGTATGGGGGCGGGAGCTGTTACGGCTCTGCTTAATACCAAGCTCAAAATACAGCCTTTGCTTGCAGGTATACTTGTAATGCTGGGAATTTACTCTATTAATCTGAGAATACAGGGCAAGGCCAATGTTAATCTCAACAACGTGCCTACCATATACCGAAAAGCAGGCGATTTGTTCGGCGGCTTTGAATACAGCTCAATAATTATAGGGGCGGTCATAGCAGCCGTTATAATTGCTCTCATGTACGGATTTTTAAATACGCGCAAGGGATTTGCGCTTCGCGCCACAGGCGACAACGAGGAAATGGTCAGAGCCTACGGCATCAGCAGCGACAATATGAAGCTTCTGGGACTTGCAGTATCAAACGGTCTTGTGGGTCTTGCAGGCGGCATGCTGGCGCAGTATCAGGGATATTCAGATGTCGGTATGGGTGTCGGAATGGTCGTTATAGGCTTGGCGTCGGTAATCATCGGCGAGGTTATATTCGGAACCCGCAGCCTTATCAGAAGACTTATTGCGGTGGCGTTGGGCGCGGTGCTTTACAGAATGGTAATTGCAATAGCCCTTTACATAGGTATGCCTCCGACAGATCTGAAGCTGGTATCGGCGATAATCGTTACCATAGCGCTTTCTATGGGACTTCTGGGTGAAAACTTCTCCCTGCTGCGAAAAAAGGATAAAGGGGGCAGAAAAAATGCTTAAAATAGAAAACCTTGTGAAAACCTTTGGAAAAGGTACAATAAATGAGCTTAGAGCCCTTGACGGCATCGACTTTCACGGCAGAGAGGGGGACTTCATTACAATAATAGGCAGTAACGGAGCAGGCAAATCCACTCTTATGAACTCCATTGCAGGAGTGTTTCCTTCAGACAGCGGCAGTATTGTACTTGACGGTATAGAACTTTCAAGGATGCCTGAACAAAAGAGAGCCAGATATATAGGGCGTGTTTTTCAGGATCCGCTGAAAGGTACGGCTTTTGACATGACCATTGAGGAGAACCTGTCTATTGCATACAACAAAACAAGAAGCAGAGGACTTCAGGCAGGGATCAACAAGGCAGACAGAGAACTTTTCAGAGAGAAGCTTTCGATGCTGGGAATGGGTCTTGAGGACAGAATGAAAGAAAAAGCAAGACTGCTTTCCGGCGGACAGAGACAGGCGCTTACACTGTTTATGGCAGTGATTTCAAAGCCTAAGCTGCTGCTTTTAGATGAGCACACTGCGGCTCTCGACCCGTCTGCTGCAAAAAAAGTCCTTGAGCTTACAGATAAGTTTGCAGGTGAGGGCGGAATGTGTACGATGATGATAACCCACAATATGAAAGCTGCCCTTGAACACGGCAACAGAACAATTCTGATGCAGGCGGGCAGGATAGTTATGGATATTTCCGGACAGGAACGTGATGAAATGACTGTCGAAAAACTCGTGGAAAAATTTGAAATAGATAATGACAGAATGCTGCTTTAACTGAAAAACAGAGTCTTGCAACTGATGCAGGACTCTGTTTTTTTATGATATAATTCACCAAATGTTAAGGGAGGATACTGACAGCTCCCGCATCTTCACAGGCGGAAGCCATCTTATCTATATATATCAGGAAACGGCGGTAGAAATCCGCTTCCTGAGTTTAAAGCTGTATTTTTCGTACCTTTGTAGCTGATACATAGGATTCTTTAACAGGCATAAACTCTTTCATGTGGAGCGTTTGCATGTGCTTCTTCTGATATGCCTCGGAAACCCATTCCTCGACCAGCAGTATTGTATCAGGGTTGTCTGCGTCAAGATAATAGTTATATGAAATACAGCCGTCCTCCTGACGGATTTTTTCAAGAATATCCGAAGCATATATTTTATTTATAAATTCTTCTCTGAGACTGGATCTGGTCTTGTATGTCACCAGTAAAAGCAAAGTGTTCATAATCAAACCTCCTTGAAAATAAATAGTCTATCTGGCGGCAGATTTAAGCAGCCGTTCTGCCCGCTCCGGCAGATATGCCCTGAATGTAAATCTGCTGTCCATTTGAGTCCCGAATATGTCAATAACCTTTCCCATAGTGAGAGCCGCAAGCACTGTGCCTATTCCAAGTCCGGAGATATGACCCAGCGCAAAATATGTCATAGCGGCGGTTGCCGTAATGCAGAGAGCGTCAAAGCCGATCTTTATTCTGGAATAGCGAAATGATGTGATTGCCGTAAGCTCCCTCGGAAACAGATCGGTAGGAGTGATGGGAAGTCCGCAGCGGTTGCACAGCGCAATTCCTATGCATATCAGTACATAGCTTATTACAAAATATGATATGCGCCAGGGCAGCGTGTCCGGAAGCACATTAACCCAAAGGCAGTGTATATCCAGCAGCTTGCCGAATATGAACCCTATAACGAAGCTGAACATATATGAGGGAACGAAGCTGCGTCTCATAATCATAAGGCTCAGCACCAGCACTCCCTGAAACAGATATGTCCAGGTGCCCAGTGTGAACACAGGGAAAACTCTGGAGAAAGCATATGGAACACTGGAAATAGCGGAAATTCCCGAGCCGGAGTAGAGCATCAGTATCACACCAAGCGTATTTATAACGAGGGCAATACCAAGAGCGGCTTCTCCGGGAATTACAGGCCGCCTGTCCAATGTTTCTTTGCGTTTCATAAATAAAAGTCCTTTCCTGCTGCTTACTGCAACTGATTTAACTGTATCACAAGGAGAAGTGAAAAACAAATTGATAGTTTTGATTAAACCATAGTTTATATCTATGAATTGTAGTATAATGAAAAAAAGGAGGGAGCCTCGTATGAATTTAGACTATCTCAGATATTTTGTTAAGCTTGCGGAGCTGCAGCATTATACAAAAGCGGCGGAAGTTTTGTGTATTTCACAGCCCAGCCTAAGCCATGCCGTGCGTCAGATGGAAGCGGAACTTGGCGTGCAGCTGTTTGAAAAGAAAGGCAGAAACACAGTACTGACAAGGTTTGGTGAGGAATTTCTCGATACGGCCAGAAGAACTCTTGCCACACTTGATGAGGGCGTTGCTTCCCTTAAACGAAGCGCCAGAGGAGAGGGACTGATAAGACTTGGATTTCTGCGAGTTCTCGGAATTGATTTCATACCGCGGCTTGCGGCGGAATTTATTAAAGAAAACCCAGAAAAGAACATTCAGTTTACATTCCATACAGAGCGGACAGAGCCTCTGCTTGAGGGACTTTCAGACAGAGCCTTTGATCTTGTCTTCTGCTCTGCGCCAAAGCCGGAGCTGAATATGACGGCAATCCCTGTACATGAACAGAAGCTGGTTGTTATAGTGCCAAAAGGACACCCTCTTGCAGAGCGCAAGGCTGTGAGTCTTGAGGAAACCCTGTCATATCCTCAGATATATTTTGCAAAAGGCTCGGGAATACGAAACGTTATAGACATTCTTTTTGAGAATATAGGGGCAAAGCCGCAGATTTCGTGCGAAACCGAGGAGGATCAGGTTATTGCGGGACTTGTGGCAGGCGGATTTGGAATTGCAGTGGTTCCGTATATGAATATGCTTGCAGATCTTAATGTATCAATTCTTGAGATTGAATATCCGCCCTACAGACGTGAGTTTTTTATGGTGCAGAGCAACGATGCCTATTTATCGCCTGCTGCGGCTGCTTTCAGGGATTTTGTGATGCAAAAGAAAAGGACATAATGCTGACGGTTACAGCTATATATTTATCTGAACTGTCGCAGATTTTCAGGCAGTTAAAATTCCCGTTTCTGTTGCTGTGATTTTCACAGTTTCAGATGCCAAACAGACGAATAAATGGTATAATTCTATTTTGAAAACTATAATTAGAATATAAACTTGAGGAGCAAGGAATATGAACGAAACAATATATCAGTTTAAAGGAACCGATGACTATATAATAGATGACGATCTGATGCTTACGGCCAATATCGCCATAAAAATGAACAAGCCGCTGCTTGTAAAGGGAGAGCCGGGAACAGGCAAGACAGCGCTGGCAGAGTCCATAGCAAAAGCGCTTGGCAGGAAACTTATTATCTGGAGTATCAAGTCCACCACCAAAGCCTCCGACGGTCTTTATCAGTATGACGTGGTACGCAGGCTCTATGACAGTGAACTGGGAAATGAGGGCGTAGAGGATATCAAGCGATATATTAAACTCGGTAAAATAGGAGAGGCCTTTACTTCTGAGGAGCAGTGCGTACTGCTGATAGATGAGATAGACAAGGCGGATCTGGAGTTTCCAAACGACCTGCTGTGGGAGCTTGACCGTATGGAATTCTATATACCTGAAACAGACGAAACAATTAAAGCCAAAAATCCGCCGATTGTTATCATAACCTCAAATGCCGAAAAAGAGCTGCCCGATGCGTTTCTTCGCAGATGCGCATTTCACTTTATTGAATTTCCCGATGAAAAACTGATGAGAGATATAATTCTTGCTCATTATCCTGACATCGAAGCTCACCTTATAGAGCAGGTGCTTGATGCGTTTTTCTATGTGCGCGAGTATTTTGAGCTCAAGAAAAAGCCGGGAACCAGCGAGCTTTTAGATTGGATAAGCGCGCTTAAACTAAGCGGTATAGAGACAGGCAGACTAAGACAGGACCTGCCGCTGCTCAGCTTCCTGATTAAAAAGGACGAGGATATGGATACCGTAAAGAAAAGCACAGGAGGTCTCAGGTAATGTTTCTGGGATTTCTCATTTTTCTTCGCAAAGGCGGCATTAAAGTATCTCTCCACGACTGGCTGTCCCTTATAGAGGGTCTGAGTATGGGTCTGCACGGACAATCTTTCAGAGGCTTCTATATATTGAGCAGAACGCTCCTTGTCAAAACCGAAAGCGATCTGGATAAATATGATGAGCTGTTTTATCAGTATTTCAGAAATATAGGTTCAGATGCGCTTAAAGAGGAAATATTAATGATTAAGGAGCAGCCGGAGCTTGTAAAGAATGAACTGGCGGGATATATACAGAAAAACAGGCTTGATGTAAATTTTGTTTCAGACAGAGTTGATGAACTGCTTGCGGTGTATGATGATGAAAACAGCGAAATTCAGCTCTTTGGCGCAGGAGAGATTATGAGCAGGGTTAATTCCGCAGGGCAGGGCGCAGGGCCGGGAAGCGGAAACGGCGCGATGATGCAGGGCGCAGGCGGCAAAAGCATAGTACACGCGCGGGGCGACAGGAGATTTCGAGACTGGCGTACAGACTGCACAATCGAGTCAAGGCAGTTTCAGATGGCGTTCAGATTGCTTAGAGAATTGTCACGAAAGCTTGACAGCAGTGAAGAGGAACTGGATATACGGGGGACTGTTGACGGTACATGTAGGCAGGCCGGTATTCTTGACATTAAAATGCAGCCTCCGAGAAAAAACAGACTTAAGCTTATGGTGCTTATTGATTCCGGCGGGTCCATGAAGCCATACGAGCAGCTGTGCAGCCTGCTGTTTCAGTCGCTTAATAAGGCTAATACGTTTTCGGATCTGAAAATCTACTATTTCCATAACTGTCTTGAGGATAAGCTGTATAAGGACCCATCTGTCAATCCTGCGGAAACTGTGAAAACCGACCGGGTTATAAGAAATATTTCAAGGGAATACAAGGTTATCTTTGTAGGCGATGCAGATATGGCAATGCACGAGCTTATGGACGGTTCACAGAGCAGCTGGTCTGCGACAGAGAGCAATGACGGGATAACGTGGTTTAAAAAGTTCAGGGAGAGATATAAGCACTCCATATGGCTTCACCCTCAGGAAAGAGAGGAAAACACAGCGTGGATGCCGGAGTCGTTTGTTGAAATCGAGAAAGTATTTCCCATGTTCAGACTGTCTATAGACGGCCTTAAAGACGGTATGTACAGACTGCTTCGGGGCTGATGAAACGGACAAATAAAAAGTGCAGAGAAGCTGTAATTGCAGCGCCTCTGCACTTTGTTCATATGCAGTTATATGTTATGCAAAAAACTTGTCATAAATGCCGAATACGAATATAAAGAGAACTATTGCCGGCAGTATATATGTGAGATAAGGTTTCATCCAGTCGTGCATTTTGAGTCCCTTGCCGGTGTTTGCCTCTGTCTTGAAATTGTTCCAGCCCCAGCCGTATCTTGTGACACAGAAAAGCAGATACACAAGTGAGCCGAGAGGCAGGAATATATTGCTTACAAGGAAATCTTCAACATCAAGAACCGCGCCTCCGAATATTTCAAAGCCGCTCCAGCTCCACAGATTGTAACCGAGCACGCAAGGCAGTGAAAGCGCAGTTATAAGTATCAGGTTTACAAGGCCTGACTTTTTTCTGCTGCAGCCTGTAAGCTCCATACCGCAGCATATGATGTTTTCAAAAACAGCGAGAACTGTTGAAAGCGCCGCAAATGACATAAAGATGAAGAAAAGACTTCCCCATAATCTGCCCAGGTGCATATTTGCAAAAATGTTTGGCAGAGTTATGAATATAAGGCTTGGACCTGAGGTCTGGTCTACATTGTATGTAAAGCAGGCAGGGAATATTATAAGGCCTGCTGTTATTGCAACAAAAGTATCAAGGAGTACAACTCTTGCCGATTCTCCCAGCAGTGAGTGTTCCTTGCCGATATAGCTTCCGAAAATAGCCATTGCGCCCACACCGAGACTCAGTGTGAAAAATGCCTGGTTCATTGCGCCTACCAGTGTGTTCATAATGCCGAGTTCCTGCATACGATTAAAATCAGGAAGCAGATAGAAGCTTAAACCCTCTTTGGCTCCCGGCATAAAAAAGCTGTTTACTGCTAACACAACCATTATAGCCAGCAGCGCTATCATCATAACCTTTGTAATGCGCTCAAGACCGCTCTGAAGTCCTTTGATGCAGACAAAGATGCCTATGAGAACAACAAGTACCATCCAGAAAGTCATAATTCCCGGACTTGAAAGCATTTCCGAAAAAGCGCCGGAAACAGAGTCTGCGTCTGCTCCCTCGAATTTGCCCGAAGCTGTCAGATAGAAGTAGTGCAGCATCCAGCCTGCAACAGTAGTATAAAACATCATAAGCAGATAACAGCCTATGAGTGTGAAATATCCGTGGATATGCCATTTGCTGCCCGGTTTCTCAAGCGCCTGATAGGCTTTGACCGGACTTTTCTGGCTTGCCCTGCCTACTGCAAATTCCATACACATAATAGGAAGTCCTAAAATGATAAGGAATATGAAATAAAAAAGTACAAATGCACCGCCGCCGCCTTCTCCTGCCATATACGGGAATTTCCATACGTTGCCTATACCTATGGCGCAGCCTGCGGATAAAAGAATAAATCCAAGTCTGGATTTAAGGGTTTCTCTTTCCATTTGGTTATTTCCTCCCGAAAATATAATATGTGCATTCAATTATATCATCACGCAGGCAGCAGTTTCAAGGGGACAGGCTATTGTTGAAATTTTAAGATATATTATAGAATATTTGACTCAATATGCAGTGTGACCTGATGCGGTAACCAGCACCCTCAACACGCATTTTTTGCGTGCTGTTGTTCTTGTGTCAGAATTTTGATCTATGTATTTATCTTAAGGAAGTGGGGGAAGCGGCTATCGCAAATTTTGCGACAACCACTTCTTCCTGCGAAGTACTATTGAGACACCTGTGCATTTAAGACAATAAAAAACCGCACAAGTATATTGCGGATTTACCGCAAATATCCTTGCACGTTTATGCTCGTGTATAGCCCGGCCGGATAAGACCTGTATGTATTACATCATAAATACCTTGGTTAAGGAATTTATAGTTAGAATACTAAATCCTTAATCAGCTTTATAAACAGCAGTGCCAGTATTCCGAAATACATTGGGCGGACAAAACGGGCGCCTTTTGAAATTGCAAGAGAGGCACCTATATAGTTGCCGAGAGCATATCCCGGAACTGCAAGCAGCACATAGAGCCATTGAACACAGCCAGACAAAGCATATGTAAGGCTGGAAATGACGCTGACAAACATAGTGATAAAACGTGAATTGCCGTTGGCAGTAACCAGATCGTATTTCAGGAACGCTGCAAAAGCCAGCATATAGAAAGTGCCGCTGGCAGGGCCGTAAAATGCGTGGTAGGCGCCTACACTGAAACCTATTACTGCTGACAGTATTATTGTCCTGCGGCGTGTGTTTTCTTTTGATCTGTCTTCTGCGCCGACATTAGGTTTGAGGACTGAGAAAACAGCAAGCACAGGGATCAGTATCAGAAGAATAACCTGCAGATACCATTCTGAAACCAGCAGATTGAGCCTTGCTCCTGCAAAACCCCCAACAAGACCGAAAGGTACTGCATATATGGCATTTTTTATATCTATTTTGCCGCTTTTGTGGAATTTTACAACTGATGTAATTACTCCGGGAAGTATTGAGGTCTGATTTGTACCTACGGCAATATGAGCAGGAACTCCTATTGCAAAAAGCACCGGAAGTGTTATTAAACCACCGCCGCCGCATACCGCATCGACTACTCCTCCTAAGAGATATGTGATAAATACTATTATTGGTTTCATTTGATCTGACTGTTCCTTTTTGCACATGCTGTGTTGTAAGCAAATGCTTTTATGATTTTCTTACTCCAGTATTTAATAATAGCATTATGGATAATTAAAATCAACCGGAATTATAACGGATTATGCATACATATATGGTGAGTGTGAACTTATAGAAGACAGGGAATGCAAATGATGTAATAATTATGAGAAGGGCGATGTATACTTTAAAATAACCGCTTCAAAGGAAGGAACGATAAAAGCAGATATGAAATATGACAGTATTCAGCTTTGTGATGAAAATAAAACCCCTATATATATCAGGCAGAGTGTTAAACAGCCAGGAGCAACGGATGGCTGTTATGATACGGCTGCCGGCAAAAGCATCAGATACAATTGCGTGAACCGATAATATCTTGTATTTGTAACCTTGAGATTCTGCGGACTGAAGCAATGGCATTGGGGTAAAAAGAACTTAATGTTATGCGCCCAGCCCCATTATCATCCAAATAAAGAACACACAAAGCATTATTACACTGGGTATAACTCCAAAAATACAAGCAATATAGCTTATTATATTGCGATAGTTTTTAACAGCATATGTAACGCATATCAATTCTATTACCGAAATCACTACTGCTCCTGATACCATTGTTTGTGAGCTGACCGGTTTTAACCATTCAATTATCAAGAAAACATAAATCGCAACTGCCAATATTATATAGATTGTGTTTATCATTTTCATAGAAGTCTCTACGGGCTGATAATAACAAAGAAAATCCGTTCGCCAAATTCAGAGCTGTTTCACACTTATAAATGATCACCGGGATTATTTTTCTTATATACTAACCAGCTTATCAACAGACTGTCTGTCAAAAGATATGCAATAAAGCCTTTTTTAATTGCGCTTTTTTCTCTTTCTGTTTTGTACTTCATTGCCTTTGAGATAAAATATCCAAATGCAGCCAGAATAATTATCAAAAACATAAGTGATATAAATGATTGTTTCATTTTAGATTCACCACCTTATTCTGTCAGATATCAATTTGTAGTTCCATTATAATCTTTATTGCTTGTTTTGTAAATTTTTCTTCTATACCGGATTCATTACATTTCTGTACGCACAGAAGAACACACTCCTGATGTTTTATATGGGATGGATTCCGGCGAAGGACGTCACAATAATAGGCAAATCTTTTTATTGCTATTACTGGACTCGTCCTCATTTTTGCCATACAACTAGGCTTATCGGCTCCTTATCTATGCAATTGTTATCATATGTTCTCTTAGCTTATTGATTGAGTTATTGTGCATACTGTCAAATACGCCTGCGTATGTGTCTAGTGTAACATGAATATCCGTATGTCCCATCCACTTTTTCAAAACTATTGCTTCAACGCCAGCTTCAATGCATCTGGTTGCGAAGGTATGTCTCAGAGCATGCTGTCCTCTGACTTCAAGGCCTGCTTTCTCACAGATTCTATTGAAGAAGCTGTTGACCTGGTTGGTAGTGATGAGCCCCATTTTGTTCTGGTCATAGAAGAGAAGTCCTTCTGGATTAGTCTTGCTTCCCATGACTATTTCTCTAAGCAGTTTCTCAACTTCATCTGTGAATGGAATGTCTCTTCTTCCTGCATCAGTCTTGGTTGTGTCGTTAAGGAATGGGCGAGACTTCTCACCGAGTGAAATAGTTCTTCTGACCTTGATGATTTTGCGCTTGAAGTCGATATCTCCCTTCTTCAACGCATTGATCTCACCCATACGCATTCCTGTATTTAAGGCGAGCAGTAACTGCTGCTTGTAATTGTTTCTGTATGCCGGAACCTTGTGTGAGTTGAGCGTGTCAAGGAATAGTCTCTGCTGCTCCTGAGTTGAGTCAGTCTGGCTGACAACTTCCTTCGTAGGCTTCTTGGATCTTGGCCTTACGATATCTTCATCCAGCATGAGGTTATTACCGATGATTTTCTTATTAACCGCCAGAGTGAAAGCCTTCTGGAGCTGAAGATAAATCTTCTCAATTGTGCTATCGGCGTATCTCGTAATGCTTCTAAGGAAGGTGAGGATGTGACCCTTATCAATGTTCTGTATTGGCATCTCACCGATGAAACTTCTTCTGATAATGTTCAGAGTCTCCATACTACGGTGATATCCCTGAAGCTGTACATAGTTCATGTCCAGTCTTCTCTTGTAATATGCTTATACAAGGTCTGGGATAGTCGAATCGATGCGAATGCCTTTCTTCTGCTGTTGCCATAGGCCTCCTTGTAAGTGATTCTGTATTCGTACTTGCTGAGATGATATTCTCCTCGCCAAACTTATCGACAAAATATTCATAAGCATGCTTGAAGTATGCCACCTGGACTTCGTGAGGCTGCTCTTCAATCCACTCAGGTGATGCAGTGACAAGAGCGTCCTGCAAGACAACACTGTTCTTTCTCATCTTCGCGCCCGACTCTTCGATACGCTTAAGTGCGAGCTGTCTGTACTTTCCTTCGGGCTGTTTCAGATGATAATTGAGATGCGTCCTCTTCGGATTAATGTCCGGATTGCTCTTGTACGTTTTCTTCAGTCACTCATGATGGTTGCCGATCTTCGTGACGGCACTAAGCTTCAACTTTTCAATTCGTAGAATTACATAGCGTTTCATATATTCGCTCCTTCCTGCAGCAAATCGGAAGAACGTAACATTCCACAGTGATACCGTAGAACGCATTCTTCCTCGCTGCCAATCCCGCTGGGATACCCTGCAATACGCACACCAGGATGCGGGTAATCACAAAGGCTGCACTCCTGACCCGCATATGAAAAGAAGCTGCTAAGCTGTGGAATCCTGACTGGATCCACGCAAAGCAGCTTCTGCATCCTGGAATGCGTAACTCACTACACTTATTACATAAGTTGTTCGCAAGGGGATTCCCCTTGACCCCTTCACAGGCAAAAGCAACATCGCATAGTTCCGATATATTCCCAGTCACTATGGGAATGTTGCGTTCTTGCCTGGAGGCCATAGCTAGGACTCGAGGTGCCATAACCAACCATCCTTTACTCTCTTGGATTCCACCCCGAGTTCACGATTGGCATCGTCAATAGTACGTGGGCTGATGTTAAGTTCATCCATTGCATTCATCACGTCCCGCTGAGCCTTCGCCCTTCAGTCAGCATTTCAAACAATACTTCTTTGGCTGTCTCGCGTTTTGTTTTCTTCCTGTTACTACCCGAAGGAAAACTATTCACGAGTTCATCGGCTGTCATATCCAGCTGACGAAGGAAGGTAACCTTGCTCTCCTCGAAGCAGAACTCGATTGCTTTTCCTTTCTCAACCAGGTTGGATTTCTGGACAGCCATGATTCTTTTGGCAGGATCATCAGGTGAAGTTCCGACCAAAAGGCAGCTTCTTGCAGAAGCTACTATGTCGATAGACCCCGACGTGCGATACATTGCTTTTGCCCCTGACATCTTATTCATATGCGCAACAACTATGACAGCGCAGCCTGTAGCCTTTGCAATATCGATGAGATAGTTCATCTGCGCACGCACTTCGTTGGCCTGATTGAGAGAAATTTCCGCGCCGATATACGAAGCAAGCGGGTCAAATATGATGAGCTTCGCACCGGTTCTTCTAATCGTCTCGCCGATTCTATCGTCAGAAAAGTTCAGTGCCTGATTTCTCTCGTCAATAAAAAAGATACGATTGAGATTTCCGCCTGCGTTAATAAATCGAGGAACAACCATATCTTCTGCATCATCTTCAGTGTTCTGATAGATGACATTCATTGGTTCATACTCTGCATCCGAGTAGGGTAGTGGCGTGCCAGTTGTTAGCATAGCAGCCAAGTTGAGGACGAAAGTACTCTTGCCTTCGCCAGGATCGCCCTGGACTATCGTAATCTTGCCATAAGGAATATACGGATACCACATCCAGTCGACTTACTTGGGCTCAATCTCTGAGCCAGTAATGATTCTTAAGTTGTCAATGTTCTGGATCATTGCGACCTCCTTTCCACCCAAAATCCGGGCAATATAAAAGCCGCCTGACTTCCCGAATTGAAAGCCCGGCGGCGATGTAAGTTTGATTACAAGAATCGTCTAATGTTAACATCTTTTAGTGTTTCCAAGAAGAATGATTCAAGTTCATCTAGAGAAAGAGAGGCGAGTTCATTATCTATATCAAATATTTCTTTTATTTGATTTGCAAATGAAATTGTCCAGTCCTCTTTCTTCATTTGAAAAACATGTCCATTAACACGAGCAGCTTTATTAAACAGATCACTGTTATCGGCTACGGTGTCGACAATTATTATTATAGACATATCATGATCAATTCCACCGATCTGTTTATAAGAACCAAATCTTGTAACTTTGTCGAGTGTAATTTCAGGATTTCCTTTACCAATAAATCCAATATCAATACTAATTGCTTGTCCTCCGTAGACTACGGTTGCATCTGTTTCACGTTCATTTTCATCCATATGTGAGAGCCAAAACAATCTTTTGCCCGGATCAATAGTATCAGGTGGTTCTGGTATATATTCAAAACCAACAGATACTAGAAGAGAACCTAATACTAACTTTTCGAATAACTTACCGTTCATTGATTTTGCAGAGCCCCTTATACTTAGTGTTTGTGAACCAGCTGCAAGCATAAGCCTCATTAATCTATCCCACGACAATTCAAGTTTAACATTATCATGCTCTAAGATCCCTGTAAGATTCCCATAGCTGACAGTAAAGTCAGTTATGATATCTTTCATTGAATCAGTATATTTTCTCTTATAATCTCTAATGTTATCTTCTGATCTTACGATATTATCTAGTCCTTTTTTTGTTAAGCCAAGCAACCATAAGTCAATGATTTTTTCATCACCTTTTGCTCGCTGCAAATCATTTGTAACATAATTTGCATATTCGTCTACATCATCATGATCGGTAGTAATATTGGCAAACAACTCAATTAACGCAGCATATGAATTCATGAGCCTACGTTGTGTAATGAATTCTGTAATATCTCTTACATTTCCTCCTAGAAGCACTTTGACAATTATTTCCTTGATATTATCGTCTCCAAGTGCTTCTATAAAATCATCTCGTGTTGCTTTGATGTTGTTCTTGCCTACTTCGCTATACTTATCGTATATACTCATCTACTCTTCATCTCCTTTGCAAAGCGAATTCAGAACTTCTAGTATTTCGTCATCTTTGATTCCATTATTATGTAGTTTTTTAATCATGGAATTAATATCATCCTCAATTAATTTACTTGGCGATGCTGTGCAATCGACTACATCATAATCCAAAGGTTTTACTATTGTGTTCAAGCGATTCAAATCGTTAATTGTAGCCTCAACATATTTCTCATCACATTCAATTGTTACAAACCTTCTATTATTTTCAAAAGCAGCTCTTGCAGTTGTTCCTATACCACCAAAGGGATCAAGAACTATATCATTTTCAAAGGAATAGTATTTTATTACCTTTTCCGCCAATTCCTTAGGAAAGATTGCGGGATGACGCTTATCCCTTGCGGGTGAAATATACCACACGTTTGTTTTTTCGTAGCCATCCTCAATCTTTGAACGTGCAATGATATCCTGATCTGGGTGATTTCGGATATAATAGTCTATCAATATAGTTGGTTTTTTTCTATAAACCATGACATATTCTGTAACAGGTACCGCTTTATATTGCATCGGATTTCTGTCTGCAGAAAAACGTCTTCCGCGCCCACTTGCCCATCCTGCACCTTCAGGCTTTTGCCAAATAATATCATCAACAAACTCAAATCCTTCCTCCATAAAGATTTGATGTATATCAAAAGGAACAGGAATTCTTGTAGATGACTCATTTCTACTTGCGCGCGGAACTAGAACATGGGATGAGTTCATTATAAAGAATTTTCCATCTATCAAAACTCTCGCACATTCTCTTATAACACTTCTAATTAGTTTTAAATAATCATCATAAGTGGCATATTCTGAGTATTGCTTCCTTGCGTTATAGTATGGAGGGGAAGTAAATATCATATCTATTGACTCATCAGGTAAGGTTGAAAGTGCACACTCTGCACGTCCTTTTAATATCATATTACCCAAATCTGAAATGACATAATCCTTTTTTCTTTTTTTAGTCTCATGCTTCTTCTCGTTAGTTTTAGGAGTCGATATACGCTTTTTTATTGTAGTAATATTTGAAGATAGTGATGCGTTTACTTTTCCAGTAAACGCATCGATAGAGATAGTTCCAATCAAATCTTGATTATACTTTACGGGTACATTCCAAACATGATATCGGTCATGTACTTCCGGTAATCCAAATTGATATTCTAAATCAGGATCTATTTTTTCTCTTAAAAATACCGCTGCAATTTCTTTAGCCTGCTCAGTATTCTTAACATAATAGTTTCTTAAATCTGCAATCATCTTTATTCCTCTCAATTATTTATTCTCTGGAACGAATTACATTACATCCTCAACATTACAGTCTAATGCTGTGCATATCTTTGCAATGATTGAAGTACTGACATCCTGATTCTTGCCAAGTTTAGCGAGGGTATTAGTGCTAATACCTGTAAGTTCACGAAGACCTTTCTTCTTCATGCCTTTCTCAATAAGCAAATGCCAGAGGGGGTTATAATTAACTGCCATAATATTTCCTTTCGTGCTCTGAATACACTTTCCTGTAAGTATTATAACATATTTACCCATTCTGGCAATTTCAAATTGGCATATGCACATTTTTGGTTGTGAGTTCGCGTTTTAATTCCATCATTTTTGCTTTCAATTCAGTCATTTCTTGCAAAAATGACTGAATTTCTTACTTACACAGCTTCATCAACAACTCATCCACCGCATCCGTATATCTGTTCTTCTGTATCAGCTGATTCCTCAGCTCGTTTAATGCGAATACCAATACTCTTACTTCGTCGTATGTTAACTTAAGTTTCATTATCTTTCCAATCCTTTCTGTCTCTTAAGATACTTATCATAATATTGCAGCACTTTGAGAATATAAGCTTCACGCTTACGAGCTGACAGATTTTCAGGTATATACTGCTTAAACTTTTCTTCAGGCAGTGATATTCGATCTGTCTGATTAGGCTTCAGCTCATGCATTATCTCATCAATTACTTCCTCAGTTAGTAATCCATCTTTATCAAGCTTCCTCATCCTGATTGTCTGATCATGTGATGGGGTAACAGCTTCTTTGAAGATGCAGTCAGCAAGTTTGTCCTGCAGATTATCTGGCAGATATGAAATCTCTACTGCAGGCCTCATAGCTATCTTTCACTCATCAACCATATGAAGCATCACTGGAATGAGATTGGCTAAACGGATAGATAGGGCTGTCGCATTAATGGGAACAAACCGTTAGGGCGATAAGCCCTTTTTGTGTGCGCTTATGTACTGAAAAAACAACAAAAAACAATCCCCCAAAGCAACAAACTTCAGGGGTTTTGTTGTAAAATATTAATATGAAAACTATTGCTAATATCTTACGAAATCAGTATA